>DATMEE010000431.1:0-17029 GCA_035557035.1 Phycisphaerae bacterium | reverse complement strand
TGACATACAAGCAGTTAGTGACCGGAGACAGCTAGAGATTCAGGTACTGAATATGCAGTTATAGGCGATCCGAGTCGACTGTGGTACTTGTGGCCGCGTGCATTGGCTACGAGAATCTCGAATTGTAATGCGAAGGTAGTTCATGTCCCGTTCAAGCAGGAGCCGCTCTCAGACGCACTCAATCGATTTGATTTATTTAGGATTCCGAACAGCGCCTTCGAATTCTACAGCGCATTTGCGTATCGCACTTGGGGCCTTCCTCCGCCGACTCTTGACTGCCCTAACAGGCTCACAGATGCGGCCCTTGATCGACTCTTGCCCGCAATTCTCCCGTTTTCTAGAGTTCCGACCCCCCTTGGTTCATACGGCTTCAATCGGCATTTCGGAAAAATCTAGTATATGGGGCTCATAGGAAGGCTTGTTCGTGAAACGAGACTTGGAACTTGTTGCGAAGCTCCTGATCGCGATAGAAGCTACTCCGCCCGGCGAAGTCGGACTTCGGCTTCCAGACGGCTACGATTCAAACCTAATCCAAGATCACTTATGCATCATGTGGGATGCGGGTTTGATCGAAGCAATCGACGCTTCAAGTTCAAGCGGGCGCCAACTATTTGTCCAGCGAATGACTTGGTCTGGCCATGAATTCCTAGATAGCGTTCGCAAGGGGGATTTTATGGAGCAGCTTCGCTCAAAATGGAAGGATGCACCATTTGAGGTAGTCCGCGAACTGGCAATGGCGTACGCGAAGAAGAAACTTGGATTGTAAGAAAACGCATGGGAGATAATGCGAATGGATGCCGTCAACCTCACCCAGAAACTCGCCTCGTTCTCCGAAACCTGGTCGCCCAAGGTCGTGGCCGAGCTGAACGGCCAGTACGTCAAGCTGGTCAAGTTTCAGGGGGAGTACGTCTGGCACCATCATGCGAACGAGGACGAGATGTTTCTCGTCATCGACGGCCGCATCGACATTCACTTTCGTGACCGCGTGGTGTCGCTGGGGCCGGGCGAGTTCTGCGTGGTGCCGCGCGGCGTCGAGCACAAGCCCGTCGCCGAGAAGCTCGCCAGCGTGCTGCTCTTCGAGCCGGCGACGACGCGGACACCGGCAACGTTGATCACGCGTACACGATCGAGGCGGAAGCGCTCGAGCGGATCTAGTCCTTCCGCTGCCGGTACAAGTTCTTGTCCACCACCGCCCCCATGTCCTGGGTGTTCAACCCGCCGCCCAGCAGTTTGTTGATCCTCGGAATCGACGACTGATCGCCCTTCATCACCGCGTTGTAGTCCACCTCGATCAGATCGACGTCCGCCCGCGAGCCCATCTTTTTCAGCACGACATCCACGTGGCCCAGCAGCAGCTTGCCCATTTCCTCGTCGCTCGGCCCGCCCTCCTTCACCGTCCCGCGCCGCACCATCATCTGCTTCTGCGACGCGAGAATCTCGCCGATGCTCCTCCGCATGAAGATCACGCGATAGTCGTGGCCCGCGCCCTCGGGCAGATCGAGCAGCAACTGTGAGATCATCTTCACCACCTTGCCCTTCGCCTCCGGCAGCCAGGCCTTGTCGTCCTTGATCTTTTTCACCCGCTCGAATTCGTAGTATCCCTTGGGGTTGTCGTCGTCGGCCGTGCGGATGCCGTCGGCCAGCACCGGCACGCCGCCGGCTTCGAGCATGGACATCATCATGGAGGTGCCGCTGCGGGGCAGGCCGGAGACGATGGTAATAAAGTCGGCTTGAAACATGTGTAATCCACTCCGAAAACAGGGTTTCCCGGCATTTTATTGCCGCCGGACAAAAAGGCGAACGATGCGCCCTGAAAAGGCGATCAAAATGCCCCCCGCTGCTACCAAAACTCAGCTATTATCGTTAAGATGGCATATCGTTTCGACAGTCCGCCGCAACTTTGCATAGACCTCAATGAAACAGATCAAGATCATTGTTGAAAAGCATGCCGACGGTTACGTCGCATACCCGCTGGGCGTAAAGGGCGTGGTCATAGGGCAGGGCGATACGTTCGAAGCGGCGCTGGCGGACGCGGCATCGGCCATTCGTTTCCACGTCGAGACCTTCGGCGCTGAAATGCTGGAGGCCGATCCGCCCGTTCTTGATGCTTTCATTGCTGAAGCCGGAGTGCCGGTCTGATGCACAGGTTTCCGGTGGACGCGCCGAAAGACCGCGTTCTTCGGCCGCTGCGGTCCCTTGGATTCGAGTCCGTCCGGGAAGCCGAGCATATCGCGATGCGACGATCCAACCCCGACGGAAGCGTGACTCCGCTGACTTTGCCGAATCATCGCACGATTAAGGGCAGCACATTGCGGACAATCTGCACGCAGTCGGGAATCCCGCCTGATGACTTTCTGCGCGCTTACGAACAGGCGTAAGCAGAGGTGAAAAGCCGCCAACGCTGATACGTTACAATGTATAACCGGGCCGCTCATCTTTGCTCGGTGCCACACGTTCTTGGAGTTCTGACCATGCGTCACCCGATTCGAATCGGCGTCGTCCTTCTCACACTCGCCACTCTAACCAGGCCGTCCCGCGCCGACGAAGGCATGTGGCTGCCCGACAAGCTACCCGAAGACCAGCTCAAGCAGAAGTACAACTTCGAGCCAACCCGCGAATGGCTCGAGCACGTCATGCAGGCCTCGGTTCGTTTCGGCGAGGGCGGCTCGGCATCCTTTGTTTCGCCAGACGGGCTGGTCATGACCAACCACCACGTCGGCTCCGAGGCCGTGCAGAGCCTGAGCACCAGCGACCGCGACTACATGCGCGACGGCTTTTATGCCCGCACGCGCGACGAGGAAGTGAAGTGCCCAGGCCTCGATTTGAACGTGCTGGTGAAGATCGAGCCGATCACGGACCGCCTCAACGCGGCGGTGAAGCCGAAGATGGACGCGGCCGAGGCGGCGGCCGCCCGCAAGCAGGCCATGTCGGAGATTGAGACCGAGGCGAAGGCCACCGGTCTGACACCCGAAATCGTCACGCTCTACCAGGGCGGACGGTACGATCTCTATCTTTACAAGCGTTACACCGACGTGCGTCTGGTCATGGCCCCCGAACTGGGCGCCGCCTTTTTCGGCGGCGACGTGGATAACTTCGAGTTTCCGCGCCACTGCCTCGACGTCAGCTTCTTCCGAGCCTACGAGAGCGGCAAGCCCGCGCGCACCGAGCACTATCTCACCTGGAGCGACAGCGGGCCGACACCGGGCGAAGTGCTCTTCGTCTCCGGCCACCCCGGCCGCACGCAGCGCATGCACACGATGGCGCACCTGCGTTTCGTCCGCGACGTGTGGATCCCGCTCGTCCTGAACTCTTACAACCAGCGCGAGGTCGCCCTCATTCAATTCGCCTCGAAAAGCGACGAGCACCGCCGCATTGCCCTCGAAGATTTGCTTTATATTCAAAATGGGCGCAAGGCCTTCGGCGGCATGCTTGCGGGGCTGCTCGATGCGGGCCTGATGGAGCGAAAATCGAAGGAGGAATTCGCCCTGCGGGAATTCGTCGACGAGAACGACAAGCGCCGCAAGGACGTCGGCGAGGCCTGGGACCGGCTCGAAAAAGCGCTGGCTGATTCGCGAGCGTACTATCCCGAGTATTTTCTCCTCGAGAACCGCCGCACCAAATTGTGCCGCCTTCACGACATCGCCAGCAAGCTGGTCCGCGCGGCCGACGAGCGCAAAAAGCCCGACGGCGAGCGTCTCGAAGAATATCGCGAGGCCAACCTGCCCACATTGGAGCTTGACCTCTTCTCCGCCGCGCCCATTCACGACGAGCTGGAGCAGCTTCGATTCGAGGACGGCCTGATGCGCCTCGGCCGCATCCTGGGCGGCGGACATCCGGCGGTCGAAAAGGCCTTCGGCGGGCAGGACGCCCAGACCCGCGCCGCGAGCCTGTTGAAACTCACGAAGCTGCGCGACGTGGAATATCGCAAGAAGCTCTATGAACGCGGCGCCGAGGCGATCGAAAAATGCGATGACCCCATGATTCTCCTCGCCAAATTGATCGACCTCTCCGCCCGGCCGCTGCGCGAGCGCTATGAAAAGGAGTTCGAGAGCATCGAGGAGGAAAGCTACGCGAAGATCGCCCGCGCCCGGTTCGAAATGCACGGCGACAAGGTTTATCCCGACGCCACCTTCACGCTGCGACTCGCTTTCGGGACCATGAAGGGTTATGAGCAGAGCGGCCGCAACCTCGCCCCGACCACGACCTTTGCGTCCGCATTTGAGGTGGCCGACGCGCACGAGCAGCGCGACCCATATTCGCTGCCCAAAAGCTGGCTGGCTCGGAAGGACCGGCTTGATCTCGATACGCCCTACAACTTTGTCACGACGCACGACATTATCGGCGGCAACTCCGGCAGCCCCATGTTCAATCGAAAGGGCGAGATCGTCGGACTCATCTTCGACGGCAACATCCACAGCCTGGTATGGGACTTTCAGTTTGATGAGACCCGCGGCCGCGCGCTCGCGGTTCACTCGAACGCCATCATCGAGGCACTTCGCAAGATTTATGACGCCGAAGCGCTGGCGAATGAGATACAGAATGCCCGAAATGCGCCCCGCAACGCGGCTGCTCAAGCCCCGTGAAGCGACACCTGAATGACCGTTCAGCCGGCCCCGGATGCGCTACGTCTCAAAAGGCTCGCACGAAATTGCGTAAGCGAATTCGCGCGATGAACCGGCCGACAATCTCTCCAGCGAAGTTGAAATCAGCGCTTTCCGTGAGGGGACCTTCCAAGCCGCGACCCGGCCGGGCCAACACCCGGCCGGCTTCGTTTTTTACCGATTCCGATGGAAACCTCGTGTGCCACTGCTCTGTGAGCAGTGCAGAGCGCAGTGTGATTTCCCGACGGCGAATCCAGCCCCGCCCGTAGTGAAAATCCAAATACAACATCGATTGAAATCAGAGGTGAGCAGTTTCGCCAATATTGTGAAAACTCGCGTGACCGATCCGATTCGCTATGATACCCCGTCCTTCTCCAGAGAAACGAGAATCGCAACGATTACTTTTTCACGGGATAACTCATGCCAGTCACCGCCGACCAGATTCGAGAAGCCCTCCGCCGCGTGATCGATCCCGAGTTGGGCAAGGACCTCGTCACGCTCGGGATGATCAAGGACATCAAGATCGACGGGGGCCGGCTTCAACTCGGCGTCGAACTGACCACGCCGGGCTGCCCGATGAAGGATCGTATCGCCGCCGACATCGACCGCGAGGTGAAGAAGGTCGACGGAGTGAAGGAAATCGCCATCGATTGGTCCGCCCGGGTCCGCGAGACGCCCCGGCTCTCCAACGCGCTGCCCGGCGTGAAGAACGCCATCGCTGTCGGCGCGGGCAAGGGCGGCGTCGGCAAGTCCACGATCGCTGTTCTGACGGCCTATGGGCTGGCCCGCGAAGGCGCGAAGGTCGGCCTGCTCGACGCGGACGTTTACGGTCCGTCGATTCCAAAAATGCTGGGCCTCGAATCCCAGAAGCCCACGGCCCACGGCGAGCGCATCCTGCCGGTCGAGGCGCATGGGCTACGCGTGATCTCGATGGCGTTCTTCGTCGAACCCGAACGCGCCGTCGTCTGGCGCGGGCCGATGGCCAGCGGGGCGCTGCAGCAGTTCATCCGCCAGGTGGACTGGGGCGAGCTGGATTATCTCATCATCGACCTGCCGCCGGGGACAGGTGACATCCCATTGACGCTCGCTCAGACCATTCCCCTGACCGGCGCCGTCATCGTCTGCACGCCGCAGGAAGTCGCCTTGCTCGACGCCGTCAAGGCCCTGCGCATGTATCAGCAGCTCAACATCGACATCCTCGGCATCGTCGAAAACATGAGCTACTTCCGCGCTCCGGACACCGGCCAGGAATACGATTTATTCGGCCGGGGCGGCGCGAAGAAGGCGGCCGAGCGCGTCGGCGTGCCCTTTCTCGGCGAAATCCCGATCAACATCGCCATTCGCATTGCGGGCGACCAGGGAAATCCCGCCGCGAACTTCGAGAAAACCGACGAGGCGACCCGTGCCGCAATCTTGTCATATGTGCGGACGCTGGCCGGCCAGGTCAGCGTTCACAACATGTCGGCGGATCGGCCGGTGGAATTGAAGATCACCTGAGCCGGAAGATACGGAGGCACATCGGCTAAACCGCCACCTTGAACCGAATCGGATCATGGCATTGATAGCCGTGCAGCGTGAAATCCTCGAATCGCAAATCATCGAAGGACTTTTGAGCGATCTCAAGACGGGCCAGCGGAAGAGGCTTGCGCTCCAGTTGCCCGCGCAGACCCCCCTCGTGGTCGTAGTCGGCCGTGGGTGTCCCTGCCTTTGCACAGTATATGTGGGCATCAACGATCGTATGCGAGAAAGTGCCGAGATCGAGGCAGCATTCCTGCGCGATCATTTGCGTCAGCGCCGCATAGGCCGCGAGATTGAAGGGAATGCCTAAAGCGACGTCGCCGCTGCGCTGAGTGAGATGGCAATTCAGCCTGCCTTCGAGCACCTGAAAGGCGTACGTGTAGTGACACGGCGGCAGTTTGCTCGTGGTGGCGTTGCCCGGCTCCCAGGCGGTGACGACAAGGCGGCGGCTGTTCGGATCCCGCTTCAGCGTGTCGATGACGTAGCGAATCTGGTCAACTTCGCGCACGCGCCACTCGCCGCGTGCATCGCGCGTGGCACTGGGAAAATGCCGCCAGTAATGGCCGTAAGCGGTCTCCAGGTTGCCGTCGGCATCGGCCCAGGCGTCCCAGATTTTTGTGTGGTTGCGCAAATTGCGGATGTGGTTCTCGCCCGACAGATACCAGAGCAACTCGCGAATGACCGCCTCGAAGTTCACCCGTTTGGTGGTGAGTAGCGGATAACCCTTCGCCAGATCGACGCGGTAATTCGCCGAGAAATAGCTTATCGTGTCAACGCCGGTGCGCGACGGCTTTCGCACGCCTTCGTCCAAAATCATTCGCACCAAATCAAGATAAGCCAGCATCGAACCTCCGTGTCGTACGGTCCGCCCCCTTGTAGCGTCCGCCGTCTCGGCGGACGGCGACATCACACTGTGCGCCCAACCTGCGCGACGCCCGCAGTATCCGCTTTCGAATTGTAATCTACTTGATGAAACTTAACAGTATGTGTGCGGTCGAGTTACTCGGCGCGTAAAGGACCGCCAAACGGCAAGCCATAAAATCACAGCCTGCTCGGCACTCAGAACCGCGCCCGTCTCCCCAGAAGCATCATCCCTCCCGCTAGCACCGCCTGCACGATCAACCCAACCTGAATAGGCGCATCGTGCCCCGCGATCACCACCAGCCACAACCCCACCGGCGACATCGCAAACAGCGCCGAGCGCGGGGCCCCCGGCCCCCGATCGCCGGCCGCTTCAAGCGTGAGATCGCCGATCAAGGGCGCCGCCCACGCCAGCAAAATGAAAATCGCGACGATCCACGTGGCCCGTTTTACATAGGCATACGAAAACCGCAGCAGCCCGCCGAGGGCCAGCATCGCCAGAAAAAACGCCAGCATGGCGTACCCGACCGCGGGCCACAGCGAGAGGCTGGTTTCATCGAGAAGCGCATTTGCGGCAAATATCTCCTTCAACTTGGGTCGCGAAATCAGAATGAATATGCCGAAGCTCAAAATCGTCGCGGCAAAGGCTGCCTCCCAGACCGGCCGCGGCCGCGGCCCGGTGAAGAGCCGATCCTTCTTCTTCCGTCTCGACCAAACGACCATGTTCATCGCCGCATTCGCGACGGGCAAAATCGCAAGAAGGGCGAAGGCCTGAACGCTGGCGAAAAACTGATTGGCGGCGATGTCCATGCCGGAATCTCGCACAGGGGGTTGATAACCCGGCATGGCGGCCATTGAAGGATGCGAACCGGGCGGCCCAGCATACGGAACGCCGGACACGGCAGGTTGAGAACCCGGCGATACATGCACAACTGTCATTTGAGGCGGGACTGAGCTGCCCGGAGCGAATCGCTCAAAACCCACCGCGGAGACGAGCGCCCACAACGCGACCACGGCAAATGCCAGCGTGGGCGTAAACGCCGTCACGTCATCGCGAAGGTATTTCCGAGAGGCCGCGATGAAGAAGGCCAGCGCGAACATCCCCTGAAACAGCATGGAAACGATGACGGCCTGTGCATCGGTCGAAGTGAGGCCGGTCGTCGCAGCGCTTTGCAAACTACTGAGAATGCGAAGGTTCATCAGCAGCGCCAAGCCCGGATGCGCGCCGAGCATGTGCGTCAGCTCGTCGTTTGCCATGATGATGAACAACGGCACGAGCATGGCGACGAAGGAGAGCTTGCCGCGATAGCTCAGCGCCGTGAGCACGGCGCCGGTCCAGATCAGCGCCGCCAACACCAGCAGCATGACAAACACAAAACCCGGCGCATAGATCGGATGGCCCGCCAGCCATGCGAGGATGGTGCAGGCGACCCAGTTGATCACCGTCATCGCCAGAATCGTGCTCGGACTGCCGGTTAGATAGCCCAGGACCGCGATGCGGCCGGTCATGGCCGTGGAGCGGTGTGACGTGAGCATGTCCGAGTTGAAGTCGCGCAGCACCGCCTTGTTGATGACACCGGCGCCGGCGAGCACCAACAGCGCCGCCGACAGCAGAATAGTGATCGAGAGCGATCCGCCGGCGAAGGTGGCCAGCGGCATGCCAACATGTGTGGAATTCACTGCCCGATAGATAAAGACATTTGCCAGCAGCAGCACCGCGGCATAAATGCCCGCAAACCCCAGCAGCCGCTTCACGCCGCCGTTGAGCTGGAACTGCGCCCATGCCAGGGGGGAGAGAATGCCTTCGATAGGACTTGCCATCAATTATTCATCCCGCGCGATAATAGAATTGTTGATCATTTGCGTTTTGGGGTGCGCGGAATGAGTCGTTCCCGCTGTGGATCGATCCAGAATCCCGTCGATTCAAGAACCGTAACACCGAGCAGCGGTTCTTCCTCGTCGCCGGCAAATACCAGCGTTCCGCCCGAACCCTCGCCCAGAATCTCGACAATTCCGAACCCGATGGGAAGCTCCTGGTCGGTGCCGTCGGCCAACTCATATACGCGTCTGCCGACCGGCTTAATACCTAACTTACGCAACACCGAGGAAGGCAGGAAAGTGTCCGTCGCGCCGGTATCTACGAGTGCCCGACCGGTCCACGATTTTTTCGATGCCCCCAACGGACGCACCGTGATGTCAGCGTAGATGTGTCCCAAATCGGTCTCTCGGACCGGCATCGGCCATAGCCGCCCCTGCCGGCGTCGCTTGCGGCCGATAGTCATCGCTCGCGTGAGATTCTTCATGCTTCCGGTTCCGTCGTGCGAGTGAAATCAAATCTTAGCTGGATGCAATTCTAACCTCAAACTGCGCCTTTCGCGCGAACTCTGACCAATGCCAGCCAAATCAGCATCGCCGCGAACAGTGGCGCTCCAACCCGCGTGGTCCACTCGCGGCCGGCCTCGGTCAGGATGTCGCTGGTGAGCACGAAAATCGCCGACGCCACGATAACGAGGCCGGCGACCGCACGGTCCAGTCGGCCTTCGCGGCGCGTCCTTTCGAGAAACGCAAATGCGCCAACCAGGGCCGGCACCAGCAGGCAAAAGTGCCCAGTCCAAGTGTAACCGGACAGGGCCAGCGTCACGGGCGCCAGCAGCGCCCATTCGTAGACGAGGGTCGCGCGATCGTCGTCGGCTCGCGACGCCGGCGCAGGTTCGACGACATCAGGTCTGCGCTTCCTCCGGAGAATCGCCAGCCCGGTGATTAGTAGAATCGTGATTGCGATTCCCTGCTGCACGCGGCGGATCGTCGAATCTTGCAGGGCCACAATCGCGATACGGTCCTCCGCGAGGACAGTCGAATGCCCAAGCCACCGGTTGGTGACCGCCGTCAGCGACTGATTCATGCCGACTGAGTCGATTTCACCGCCTTTCAAAAATGAGCCTATGACATGCGCCCGCCACTCCGCCAGCAGCGCGTGATTCCGCTCCACGCCCAGCACCGCCGACGGAATCACTTCCAGCATCAGCACCGCCGCGACGGCGCAGCCCGCCAGCGCCCGCCCATTCAGGCGATAAAGCAGGTATATGCACCACAGGACGGGCGTCACTTTCACGCACGCCGCCAACGCCACCAGCAGCCCGGCCAAAAAACTCCGCCGCGTCACCAGTGCCCAGCCACCGCCGACCACCAGCGCCGCGATGAAAATATTGATGTTGCCGTGCCGCAGATCGGAATGAACGAATCGCGCCGCGACGATGATCGAGGCAATCTTGATCCACGGGGGAACCGGTCCCGTGAAAGCAAACATCCGCCACGCAGCCGCGAAGATCACCACAATGCATGCATACTTCGCGAGCTGCCACAACACGCCGGCCGCTTCAATCGGCAGGTGGGTGAGCGGTTTGAGCAGCACGAGAAAACCGGGGGGATACAAATAGTCGGGATGCGATTCATAGAATCGATCGCTTTGCCCGATCTCGGCGGCCTGGGGCAGCCAGCGCTCCAGCGTCGGCTTGCGGTCGTCTCGTTTGATGGCGCGGAGGAATGAGACCGTGTCGCCCAAACAGTAGGCAACAGCCAGCGCGGCCAGAACGACGAGAAAGGCCTTGCGATTGCGGTGAGTGCAGCCACCCAGGCGTTCGACGAAACTGGTATGGAGACGATCGTTCATCGGCTCTTTCGTCGCGCTCGCAGCGCCGCTCACGAACCCTTGGGTTCGACCACTTGATAGATAAATACCCGCCGGCCGACAGGCCCCATCGAATTCACCAGTCTCAATCTGTCGGGTTGCGAGGCGATCCATGCAAAATGAGCGGCCTCGTCGATCTCGCCGCGGCGCGAGCCTTCGGCGTCGACATACCAGGCAGGCTTCTTCCCCAGCAACCGCTCGATCCGACGACCGGAATCCGCGCGGCGGCTCTTGATCCACGTCTTCGCCGGATGAGTTCGGTCCGCGTAGAACATGACCTGCTCGAGATGCTCGTGGACGAGAACAAGATCGCCCGGCGCAGCCATCTGGCGGAGCGCCGCCCCGGCCTCGCGATAATGGTCCTTCCCGTCATAAACCGGCCGCGTGGCGTAGAGAATCAGCGGCGTCACCGGAACCATCACCACCAAAAATCCCAGCGGCGCCCGCAAGTGCCGCGATGCGTTGACCAGCATCGGGGGCAGCTCCTCAATGATGGCCAACCAGCCTGCGGCCGCCCAGGGCAGCGTCAGTGCCGCGGCGACGGCAGCATACCGCTCGCTCAGCTCACCATAAATCGTCGCCCGAATCTGCACCAGCACAACGTAAACCGCCAGGGTTGAGACGATCAGCGAGCGCCCGCGACGATCGGCGTTCGGCGCAAACGGCAGGAAGACTCCCGCGAAAAACAGCAGCCCGATGACGTAGCGCCCGCTGCGCAACCAATCCACGAAGAATCGTCCCGGCGCCTCCCACCACGAAACCACGTATGCCAGAATGCCGCTCGCGCGAAACGAACGGGAGCCGGCGTCGGAAAAGAGCTTCCAGACATCGAGCGGCCCCTTGTTCGGAATCAGGTGTCCGGTCGCCAGTGAGTGCGGCGCCACGCAGACGGCGAATGCCGCGATGAATGCCAGTGGGCCGACATATCGCAATCGTCCCGGCACGGAGCATCGCCACCAGCACCAGATCGCAGCAGGGATCAGGCACGCCGCCTCCTGCTTGAAAAGATAGGCGAGGCCCGCCAGCGCTCCCGCCACTGCGATCCGCCAAGGACTTTGCCGCTCCACCGCGCCGAGCGCCACCAGCGCGGCAAACAGAAAAATCGCCAGGTGCGGCATGTCCGACAGCACGCCGGCAGATAGATGCGCCCCCTGCGGCCACAGTGCCACCAACACAGCGGCGACAAGGGCCACCCGCTCGTCAAAAAGCCGCCGCGTCAGGAGGACGACGCCAATGCATACAGCGATTCCGCTCGCCAGCGCCAGCAATTCGCCGCTGCGCTGCCAGGCTTCCGGCGTGTCGCCCCCCAGCGTCGGCCCGACCAGTTTGTGCGTCCACAAAAGCAAAAAGGCGTAACCCGGCTGCCGCGTCGTGATCCGCATCGCCTCGCGCGGGTTCTCATTCAGCCGCCGTGCGAACTCGACGAACTGAACGCCGTTGCGATCGATGCACGCAGGTTGCAAAACCAGCAGAATCCGAATCGCGGCCCCCACGGCAAGCGCCATCCACGTCATCAGGATCAAGCTGCCACGCGGAACCGGGTTCATGGGCGTATTATGCACCTTTCCGAGGCCGAAGCGCTAGCGGGGCGAGAGGAGTTTGCGATTGAGGCCGAGCGGCGGCGAAGCCGCGACGGTGAGCCAGTGCTTACCTATAATCCCGACAAAAATCTCAATGACCCAGGATGGAGCTGGCATGAACCAAAAATCAAACGACGAGATCGCACGAGTCATCGGCCGAATCCCCAGCGGCTGTTCGATTCTGACCGTCCGAACCGCCGGCAAGCGCACGGGCATGTTGGCCTCATGGGTCCAGCAGGCCGCGTTCGAGCCGCCCATGGTCAGCGTCGCGGTGAAGCGCGACCGCCCGATTGAGAAATTCATCGACGAGGCGGGCGGGTTCGTTTTGAATCTGCTGGGCGAGAATCCCACGCAAATGTTCAAGCACTTCGGCAAAGGATTTTCGCCGGAGGAAGACGCCTTCGGCGGCATGTCGGTTCGAGAGGTGCCGTATGGCGTGGTCATTCCCGATCAAATCGCCTGGCTCTCGGCGCGCGTGCGCGCGAAGAACGAATCCGGCGATCACTGGATTTACCTGGGTGAAGTGACGGAGGCCGGCGGCGACGGCGGTCTGCAACCTTACGTGCATCTTCGCAAAAATGGACTATCGTATTGAGATACGTCAGAACCCTGCCCGCGAGTGCATGGGCCTTCTCCGTCCGGGAAGCCCGCATTCCTTTCGGATTTGGCGCCAAGCGATGAAGGCCCACCCCTTGCGCGGCGGGTTCTGATTAAGTTCCGCCGCGGCAGCAATTTGTATGAACATCTTCTCGCTCATCGCCGAAGCCCTCACCAGCCTCGGCAAAAACAAGGTCCGCACCGCGCTTTCCATGCTCGGCATCGTGATCGGCGTCGGTGCCGTCATCGTCCTCGTGGCCATGGCCCAGGCCACCAAGAACCGCGTCGAAGACGAGATTGCCCGCCTCGGCGACGACTGGATGTTCATCGGTTATTGGGGCATGCCCGTCGGCGGCGTCCGCAAGGGAGACGTCGAGCAAAAGCCCATGCAGACCAAGGTCGAAGCTGACGAGATCATGAAGCAATGCCCGGCCGTTCGCGCCGCATCGCCGAGTAACCGCATTGGAATTCAGGTGCGTTCCAGTTACAGCAACTATCTCGCCTCGGTTTACGGCGCCTATCCCAATTTCCACGACATCCGACGATGGGATGTCGTGGCCGGCAGGAAACTGGAGCAATCGGACGAAGACAGTCTCAACCCCGTCTGCTGCATCGGTCAGACCGCGGCCCGTGAGCTGTTTGGCTCGATCAACCCCGTTGGCGAATTTCTCACCATCAAGAATTCGCGCTTCAAAATCGTCGGCCTGCTGGAGAGCAAGGGCCAGCAGGACGGACGCGATCTCGATGACTTGATTCTGCTGCCCTACATGGTCGTGCAAAAGAAGATCGCCGGCCTGGAGCGCTCCTCGACGATTCTCGCCGCCGCCCAGCACAATGTTCCGCCCGAGATCGCCGAGGACCAGATTCGACGGCTGCTCCGCCAGATGCACTCCTTGCGCCCCGAAGAGCCGGACGACTTTCGCATTCGCGCCCAGAGCGAGTCGGCCGACACCAAGGCGGCGGCGAGCGAGGAGTTTCAGTGGCTGTTGCAACGGATCGCCGCAGTGGCGCTGGTCGTCGGCGGCATCGGCATCATGAACATCATGCTGGTGAGCGTGACCGAGCGCACGCGCGAGATCGGGCTGCGCATGGCCATCGGCGCCAACGGTTTCGACGTGATGCTGCAATTTCTCATCGAGGCGATCATGCTCTGCGCCATCGGCGGATTCATCGGCATGTTCGCCGGTTGGGCGTTCACCTACATGATGGCTCAGCGCGGTTATGAATCGCAGATTTCACTCGTGGTCGCGGGCATCGCGCTGGCGTGTGCGTTCGCGACAGGAATTCTCTCGGGATTCTATCCAGCCTGGCGAGCCAGCCGGCTCGATCCGATCGAAGCTCTCAGATACGAGTAGAACGTTCCTCTTCGCCCCGATCGGGGCGACGGAATGTATCCACTGCCTGCCCGCCGCGGCGGGGGTGCAGCGCAGCGAAACCCGTGGATATGTTCCACGTTTCTTCATTTCGCTCCGAAGGAGCGGCGGAGTCAATGAAGTCAGATCAGGCACTGCGTCGCGCAAACCGGATTGCCTGCCGCACCCATTCCAGACAAGGCGCCGGAACCAGACCGTAGTCGCTGAAACGTACTGCCGCGTATCCCGCCAGCGCGGCCTCGTGAACAGTGGCGACCATCGCCGGCCCGTCCCACATATGCGGCGGGTGGCAACAGATTTCCATATCCACCCGCTGCGGCCCGCCTGCGATTTCAACCACGCGCGACTGTCGATCGCACACTTCGGGGCGCCCACCAGGCCAGATGAATCCATCGCAATGCACCCGAATCGCGGCGAGGTCCTGCCCGCTTTGGAGCGGGTCGTATGATACTCGAACGACAAGCGGCTTCCCGCAGCGCCCTCGAATCAACTTAAGAAGCGATGTCACCGTCGCGGCACGAATGCCCGAATACGCTCTGAGCACCGTATTCTCGACCACGATGGCGGCGAATTCCGCGCGAGCTGAGCTGCGCAGCTCTGTAATCGCGGCGATGCGCTGAGTGATTTCACTCGCAGCCGCATCGGCATCGACGTTTGCCTCCCCGGCGCGCTGCCGGCAGGCCGGGCAGAAGCACCAGCCGAGCAGCGCCGCCTCCGATGCGCCAAACGGCAAGCCGCTGATCGGGGGATGCTCGGCGTACAATCCCGCACCGAACTCGACGTTCGCCAGCTCGATGGCCTCAACGTCAAGATTCGCCGAGATATCCTCGACGAGGGCCGCCGCAAATTCACGAACCTCCGGCTGCGATGGACACAGCCGCGACTCGTGCGGCCTTCCGAAGACATCGATGCAGGCGGCAGATTCGTGACGCGACGCCAGCGTGGCGTTATCGAGCGGATCGACGATGGCTCGGACCGTGAGGCCTCCAGCGGCCGCGTCCTCGCACATTCGAGCGAGCAGATTGCGGGACTTGATTTCCGCGGCGACGTTCGGGCGCAGGCGTGTGTTGACATAGTGTCTCGAAGCCGGCTGAAACCAGGCTGCCGCGGCATTGGAGACAATCGGCATCGCCTTCGGAGCCCGGCTCGACCCGACTAGTCGCGGCCTCAGAACCAGCCGTGCCGGCGCGACGGCATCGACGGAGATCCCGTCCATGCCGATCTCTCCGCGCAGGCGCGACAACGCCCCTTCGAGGCCCTCGGCCTCCAGATCAGCGGGATGAGCATGGAACAGAAACCGGGGCACGACGGCATCATAACACGGCCCGCCGTTCTCCGCCGCAAGATTGATGGACACGCCGGTCGCTCAGGTTCCGATGTCCTGCGTGTCGATCTCGATCGGCGCGTGCATGTGGTCCGCGGCCGCGGGCTTGGCCATGACGCGATAAAAGCAATATCCCACCAACACGAGCACGAAGCCCAAGGATGCCAGCATGAAAATCCAACCGCTCGTGGTCATGGTCGCACCTCGGTTGCAGCAGGCCGCACTCCGGATTCGATTTCCGATTCTGGAAGGCTTCCCTTCGATTCGGCCTTCCAGCGGCGGCCGCCGATGTTGATCAACACCAGTAGAAAAATCGTGACGACGACAACCAGGCCAAAAGTCAGCGCGATGACATCGTCACTCGCGATTTGATTGACGTATTTTTTCAGGTCCGTCCAGCACCAGAGACCCAGCATGGTTAGCAGGTAAAGAGGCGTGATGTACTTGATCACAAATGGAAAGAACCTCGGAAGCCGCATTTCCGCGCCCTCGTGGGCAAATTTAACGCCGCGTTTCACCCCAAACACCCACCCGAAGAGTATGGTCTGAATCGCCGCCAGGACAACGATGGTGATCGTTCCGATCGTGTCATCCAGGAACGTCAGGCTCTTCAGGTCCTTGCTGAAGAAAATTACGAACAGCGAGCCAAGCCCGGTGATAAATCCCAGCAGCGCTACTGAACCGCGCCGACCGATTCCGAGCGCCTCTTCCAGAAACGCGATGGCCGGCTGGAGCATGGAGAGTGAACTGGTGATCGCCGCGAGGAACAGCATAAAGAACCATAAGAATGCGAAGAAGTGCCCGCCAGGCATGTACTCAAATACCACCGGCAGCGTGTGAAACCCGAGGCTGAAAACGCCGGTTTTCTCCGCGCCGGCCAGCCCCAGGAAGACAAATGCCGCCGGGATGGTAATCAGGCCGCCGAGACAGACTTCAAAAAATTCGTTCGTGGCGCTCGCGGTGAGCCCTGAAAGAACAATGTCATCTTTTCGTCGCAGGTAGCTCGCATAGTTGATAATGACGCCGAATCCCACCGAGAGACTGAAGAAAATCTGGCCCGCCGCCGCCATCCACACCTTGGGCTGGGCCAGCGCGGCAAGCCAGGATTCGCCGCCGGCGACGGGTTTGGGATTCCACATGTAGCCCAAGCCGTTCATGACACTCAATTCCGGCTTGTCTGGATTTGGCGTGCCCAAAGTCAGGACGCGAACGAGCACAACGATCGCGCAAATCGCCATGACGGGCATGGCCCACGTGCAAAACTTTTCAACGCCCTTGGAAAGTCCGCGAAAAACGTAAAAAAAATTCACGGCAAAAACAAGGATCCAAACTACGACGCTGATGTGCAACCTGCCGTCGAGCATCAGCCCATCCTGGTTCGCGCCGACGAACCCATTGAAATACTCGACGCTGCGCGCAGCGTACTGGTTTGGATCGTCGCCCAAATCGATCCAGCCGAACAGATAGCTCATGGCATATCCCATGCA
>DATMEE010000430.1:0-6982 GCA_035557035.1 Phycisphaerae bacterium | reverse complement strand
CACGCGTCAGCCACCAAATCGAGCGCATTTCGTCGTCGTCGAGATCGTCGAGCTCCGCCTTGTGTGCGAGCGGGGCGATGAGAATATGGCCATTGGTATAGGGAAATCGGTTAAACACGACGAACGCCGGCTCGCGCCGGGCGAGGACGAGATTTTCCGCGTCGTTGTTTGGAACGGCGCCGTAATCGCAGAGAAAGCAGCCGCCGGCATTAAGGCCGGCCAGCGACTGAACGTATTCAAGTCGCCAGGGCGCCCAGATGTTTTTCTGAAACTCGCTCATGACAGAGATCGCATTCCGTCGGCGATGCGCGACTGAAAACTCCCCAGCCTAAGAGCGTTACTACTCCGCTTCAATCGTGGTCGGCGGCGGGCCGAGCCGGCGGCGGAGACGCTGACGAATGCTCGCGACCTCTCGCGCCCCCGACGTCGCGGTGAATTCGCCCTGTAGTCTGCACGCGCCGAAGAGATCCACGGGAGCGTGCCCAAAGCGCGTGGGTCGCAGCGACGCGGATTCGATCGTTCCTTCCATGCTCCGGCCGTCGCGAGAAAGCTCAAAGTAAACGAAGCCCGCGCCTTCGTAACTGATGGCGTTTTCACCGTTGATGAGACAGTAGATGATCGCCGCATTGGTCTGCGAGCTCTCGACGTAGGATTTTCCCGGGTGTGCCTGCCAGAGAAGCTGGATGTGAACGAGTTGCGACGTCCAGACGAGGTCCGACGCTGCGGGCTGGGTTGCAGGATCGTCGCCCTCACGGGGCTCGCCGGAGACTTCCAACAGCCGGGGCTCAAGCTCGAAGACGATCTCGTAAGCACGGCCGCTGTTCAGCCGAAAACGCCCGGTCGGAAAGACCTCGCTAAGGGTCTCGGGCGCGATCGGATTTCGAAGCGAGAGAATTTCGAGCCTGCTTCCCTCCTTCTCACAGGCGAGTGAAAGCAACGCGACCATAATCGCGTTCGTCAGTTGACTCCGCATCGGCCGCTTTTTTTTCACGGTTCCGAATCTGATAGAACAGAGGTGGGGGGGGCGCCGACGGCGGACTCGATGCCGAGCAAGCCCAGCGCATCGCGTTCGACAATCGACACGAGCGATTGCCGGGGGATGGTGGGGAGATTCGTGCCGGTCACCAGATGATTGATGCGATAGAGCGATTCGATGGCGCGGGTGGGGGTGCCGAACGGGAAATCGCTGCCGAAGAGCAACTTGTCGATCACGCCATACTGATATGCCGCCAGCAAGGCATTATAAGCCTGCCAGGGTCGATGAATGAGCGAGGCGATGTCGGCGAAGACGTTGGGGTGTTTTCCGAGGAGCACGACGCACTCGTCGGTCCACGGATAACCCATATGCGCGATCACCATGCGAAGTTGGGGCAGATCGCGGGCGACCTCATCCAGAAGGGACGGCCGGGCAAACTCCATTTTCGCGGCGGCGTTGAAGTGAATTCCCTGCTGGATGAACACGGGCTTTTGAAGGCGGGCGGCTTCGCTAAAGACCTGCATCGCGCGGCTGTCCGAGGGGTGAAAGTCCTGCGCCGCGGGCGACACGGCGATGGCTTTCATCCCGAATTCCCTGTGGGATTTCTCCAGTTCTTCGAGGGCTTCATCAACATGCGTCGGGTCGATGCCCGCGACGCCGATGAGCTTTTCAGGACGCCTGCGAACATAGTCAAATATAAATTCGTTGGCGACCTGAACGCCGAGATACCGGCTCTTGAATCCGATGACAAATGCCCGGTCCACGGGATCGGTCGCCCGGCTGTGCTCCTCGATCGAAGCATCGGGCCAACCGTTGCCGTTGCCCTCCGACGTTCGACCGCGCCGCGTGGCGATGCCGATGGTCGCCGGGTTCACCTGGCTTGGGTTTTCCCAGATATGTGTATGGCAATCGACGATCAAGAAAATCGCCTCGTGTCTCGCGGCTGGGCCGATATGAGGACCGGCGCGCCGAACTTTCGTCGTGACAGGTCTTCACAGCGTACCTCCGGATGGCCGAGATGAAAAGGAGCGAGGCGAGGAATCGACGCCGGATTAAGATTTGAACGCTCCGAATGAACGCAACATCAATATGAAGAGATATTTACGTCGATTTTGCGGCATTGAGTGATGCAAATTTTGGAGCGATCCGGAGTCTGGGATTTTTTGTGTTTCATAAAGTCCTAACTCATTGACTTATCACGACATATTGGGTAGTGTATTCATTATCGGATCGACGTTTGAGCCGTTCCGAATTCTGAGCCGGCGATTGCGGAAATAGGCCTGACATCCGCAAGCAGTTTGGGGTCGCCGGTTCCAAACGAAGTAGTCATCAAAGGTAGTGCCTGCGACAGGCGGCCGCCGGATTGATTCATAGTTCGGCGCTGCAAGAGAGGCGGTGAGGCGGGGTGTCATCCGCGCGTCCAGTCTCCTCCTTGATGAGGCGGCCTTCGGTCGCATCCCACTCTTTTTTCATTGATCTGTGCCAATCTGAGGCCTCGACGGCTCGATTCGTCGTTCCGTCGCGATTATTTGACGATTTAGGTGATGCCGGTTTCGCGGGACCCGTGCATGGATCGCGATCCGTGAATCGCGAAGACCGGTAACCGATAGCAAGTGCCTGGCGATTGCCAGTGCAGCATTTCGTTGGGAGCGAAGCGATGACTCGTTTGAAATGTCTCGGCGTTCGGCGGTTGAGTTCGCTTTTTTGTTGTTTGATTGTATTCGCCGTGCATGATCGGCTGGTCGCCCAGGGCCCGCCGTGCATCGTTCCCGATAACGGCAGCGGCACGGTGACGCTCCCGCCGATCGGCTGTGGCTATCTCAGCCCCACTGATGTTCACCTGATCATCGCCGGCTTGCCGCCCGACACGACGATCCAAGTCGCGGCGGAACATGAACGCTTCTTCTGCGGCATCGAAGCGCAAGGTTGTCCCCCGCCCGGCGTCGGTTGCGAGCAGCCCGGCGGTCCGCTCGGCGGCCACGTCGATTGCTTTGGTTCCAACGGCCGGCTTCAACTGACCGGCACAGGGAGCCTGGCGGGCTTCAATCGGTCCATCACCATTCCACTGGAATGCCAGGTATTCACGGGACCGAGATCACCTGGCGCGCCGCTTCAGGAATTCAACACCGAAATGGGTCGGATGCAGGGACAGATTAACGGCGATCCTGATTTTGATCTGCTCAAAATCACGGCCGGTCAGGAGTTCGGGATGCCGAGTCCCGGCCATACGACGCTGACGCGCCCAGGTCCCCTCACTGACTGGACCGTGGACAGCTTTTTTGACGTCTCCTACAGCATCGAATTCGTCGGTGCACCCGGTGGCCAACTCGCCGGCATGTCCGGATCCACCACCGGCACCATTCGAATGACCGCCTTTGGGTCGGTTGAGGCTTGCTGCTTCCCGGGCGGCGGGTGTCAGGTCATGCCGCCAAGCGCATGCGTCGCCAATGGCGGCATCCCTCAGGGGTCCGGCACCAACTGCGGTAACGTGTTTTGTCCAAGCGGGAACGAGGCGTGCTGTTTGCCCGGCCCCATGTGCATCGACATGACCCCGACCGAGTGCCACGCCCAGGGCGGCATGTCGCAGGGGCCCGGTTCGATCTGCGACGAGACATCTTGCGCCCCACCCGCTCAGGCCTGTTGTTTCCCGAGCGGCGATTGCCAGGATCTGGATCAGGGCGCCTGTTTCGGGAACGGGGGCGACCCGCAGGGAGAAGGTACTTTGTGCAGCAGTACGGACTGCCCGGTCACGCCGACCGAGGCCTGCTGCTTCGAGGAGGGCGGCTGCGGGAACTTCACCCCCGGCCTCTGCCTCGAGTTCGGCGGAACGCCGCAAGGGCCTGAAACCAACTGCGAGTCGACGCCGTGCGGCCTTCAATGCGGCCCGCTGCCCGGCGGCGAGGGCTGCTTCTCCGTCGTCTGTCCGAGCGACACCGATGTCTGCGTCCCGGTCTGCGTGCACTACGAGCCGTTCTCGGGTTTCAGTACGGTGACCTCATGCGAGTGTCGCGGACAGGAACAGTGCCAGGCGTCCATCGTTCCCGATGGGGGCGGCGGCGGCGGAGGGGGCGGTAATCCCTGCGTCGTGCCCGACAACGGGGGCGGCACGGTGACGCTGCCGCCGGCGAACTGCGCCTACCTCAGCCCGGATGAAGTTCACATGATCGTCGATGGCCTCCCCCCGGGCACGACGATCGAACTCGCGCCCATTCATCAGCAATTCATCTGTCACGAGGGCGGCAACAGCATTTGCTCGTTCGCGCAACCTCCCAACGTATGCGAGCAGATGGGCGGCACGCTGGGCGGCGCGCAAGACTGCTTTACCTCGATGGCGAATTTCCAACTTACCGGCACCGGCACGCTGGCCGGGTTTAATCGAACCGCGACCGTGCCGCTGGGTTGTGAAGTTCACACTGCGCCCAGGAACCCGGGCGACCCCGTTCAGTCGTTCGGCAGCGACATGTTCCGCATGTTCGGTCAGATCACAAATCCGGGGAGCGGCGATCCCGATTTCGATTTGCTTCGGGTCGTGGCCGGAACGGACTTTGGATTGCCAAGCCCCGGTCATACGACGCTGACTCAACTGCACGGCGGGAGCTGGGCCGTGGACAGCTTCTTTGATATCACCTATCGCATCGATTTTGTCGGCAAGCCCGGAGGCGCCCTGAGCGGCATGTCCGGATCGACGACCGCGACGATCCGCATGGGCACGGGCTCGGGACCGGCGTGCGTGGGTGGCTGCCCCGCTGGATTCAACTGTCATGAGGAACGATTGGTGAATCCCGATGGCAGCATCGACGTATGCTGCAACTGCGAGCCGGTTACGCAAGCATGCTGCTTTGACAATGGCGAGTGTGCCGACCTTGACCCGGCCAACTGTTCCTCGATCGGCGGCACGCCGCAAGGCCTCGGCTCCAATTGCCTGACCGCGAACTGTGAACCTTCGGATTGCGCCCCGACGCCCACCGGCGATGCTTGCGCGGAAACAGAATGTCCCGGCCCCACGGAGATTTGTCTCCCCACTTGCCTGCACCACAACCCCCAGACCGGTCAAACAACCATCCTCGCCTGCGATTGTCGCCGGGCTTCCGCGTGTCATGCGGTCATCCCCGACGGTGGCGACGAAGGCGGCGGTGGTGGCGGCAACCCATGCGTCGTGCCGAATAACGGTGGCACGGTCGTACTGCCTCCGGCCGGCTGTGAGTATCTCAGTCCCGATGAAGTTCACGTCATCCTGGATGGGCTGGATCCCGGCACGACCATCGAGTTCGCACCCATTCACCGCGACTTCATTTGCGGCGGTGCGGGAACGCAAGTTCCGTGTTCAACTCCCATCCCGCCGGGAACGTGCGAAGACGATGGTGGTGATCTGGGTGGCGAGCACGACTGCTTCCAATCCCAGGCCGCGTTCGTGTTGACCGGCACGGGTGATCTCGCCGGCTACAGCCGATCATTGAGCCTGTCCGCTGTCTGCGAGGTTCATACCGCGCCGCGCACACCCGGTCAGCCGGTGCAAAGCTTCGACACCGACATGTTCCGCATGTTCGGTCAGATTACCGGCGATCCGGATTTCGATCTGCTGCGGATCACCGCCGGAACCGATTTTGGTCATCCAAGTCCGGGCCATACCACATTGACCCAACTTCCCGGTGGAAGCTGGGCGGTCGATAGCTTTTTTGACATTACCTATGACATCGAGTTTGAAGGCGCCGAAGACGGCCCGCTCGCCGGCCTGTCCGGCTCAACCACCGCCACGATTCGCATGGAGGCGGGCGGCGCCGGAGTCGGTCCAACTTGCGAAGGCATCTGTCCGGTCGGCACTGTCTGTGAGCAGGTGATCTCGGCATTCTATCCGGACGGCTCCTACGACATGTGTTGCAACTGTGTCGCGCTTCCGCCGGAATGCGCCCCGCGGCCGGATGGTCAGGGATGCACGTCAGTGGCGTGCGAGATTGACGCAGAGGATTGTCTGCCGGTCTGCGTCCGGTTCCATCCTGGAACGGGCGATCTGGCGGTCACGGATTGTGACTGCCGGCCCGCATCCCAATGCCACGCCGTATTACCGGGCGACGGCGACGGCGATGAAGGTGGCGGCGGCGGCGGTTCCAATCCCTGCGTGGTTCCGGACACCGGTGGCACGGTGACGCTGCCTCCCGTGGGATGCGAATACTTGAGTCCCGACGACGTGCATGAGATCGTCGATGGTTTGCCCCTGGGCACGACCATCGAGCTCGCCCCGATTCACAGAAACTTTGCCTGCGGCGGCGGCACGCCAAATGGCGGTCTCTGTTCGTTCCCAACCATTCCAGGGGTGGACTGCGAAGACAATGGCGGTTCGCTGGGGGGTCAAAAGGAGTGCGCTACCTCCGATTTGGATTTACAGCTCACCGGCACCGGCGGCCTGTCTGGTTATAGCAGTTCCAAGACCATTCCGTTGCAATTTGAAACGCATGTGGCGCCGCGAACGCCGGGCGATCCGATTCAATCCTTCGACACTCAGATGTTCGCAATGCAGGGTCAAATCACAGGCGACCCGGATTTTGATCTTCTCAGGATTACCGCCGGAAATGGCTTCGGGTTGCCAAGTCCCGGGCACACGACGCTCACCCAGCTTCCGGGCGGACAATGGGCGGTCGATAGCTTCTTCGACATCACCTATCGAATTGATTTCATCGGCGCGCCCGGCGGACCGCTGAGCGGTATGTCCGGATCGACGACCGGAACGATCCGGATGCAGACGGGCGTCGGCTCCGGTCCGGAATGCGAGGGCAACTGCCCGCCGGGCACCGAATGTCAGCGCACCGTCGTGCACAATACCGACGGTTCGATCGACATCTGCTGCGAGTGCGTGGAAGTTGAATGCGGTCCGACTCCCGAAGGGGACGACTGCAATCCGGTTCCGTGTCCGGTTCCCGGCCAGCAGTGTCAGGCGGTTTGCGTTCAGTACAATCCGCTGACCGGAATCTCCGAGGTCACGAATTGTGCGTGCATGCCGCTGGAGGGATG
>DATMEE010000429.1:0-14954 GCA_035557035.1 Phycisphaerae bacterium | reverse complement strand
TCTGCGTGATGCCCTTGCGCTGGCACGCGAACTCTATGGCGAGCGGCACCTGCAAGTCGCCCTCGTGCTGAACGATCTGGGCGCCTGCTACAGCCGCCAGGAGAAACTCGTGGAGGCGGAAGACTGCCATCGACAGGCGCTGGCGTTGCGGCGAACGCTGCCGGATGCGACGCCGCTGCACGCCGCGGAGAGCCTCAACAACCTGGGGGCCGTTCTGCAGTCCCGCGGGAAGCTGGCGGAGGCCGAGCCGCTGCTGCGCGAGGCGCTGGCGATTCGCCGCGAGCGACTGCCGGCCGATCATCTTACCCTCGCCAATGTCCTTAATAATCTTGGAACGCTGCTGAAGCGGCTCGGCCACCTCGACGAGGCGGAGGCGATGCTGCGAGAAGCCCTGGAGATCAGCCGGCGGCGCATGGGCCCGAATCATCCCGAGATGGCGGTGCTGCTGAACAATCTCGCAAATCTGCTCAAGCAGCGCGATCGGTTCACTGAGGCGACAGCGCTCTTGCGCGAGGCCATCTCGATACAGTTGACGACATTCGGCGACCAACATGCCGATGTCGGCCGGGCACGGCTCAATCTGGCTATGGTGATAATGGCGCAGGGAGATTACGAAGACGCACGACGCGAGGCTACGCTTGGGCTGAACATTCTTCGGGGGGTCTTCGGCGATCGGCATCCCGACGTCGCATTTTCGCTGCACAACATCGCGGCGATGATGAGCCAGCGCGGCGAGCCGGCGGCGGCGGAGCCGATGCTGCGGGATGCCGTGGAGATCGTCGATGAGCGCATCGGCCGGGAGAGCGACGTGGCCGCGCACCTGCGCGACTCGCTCGGCGTCACGCTGGTTCGGCTGGAGAGGTATGACGCGGCGATTCCTGTTCTGGAAGAAGCCTTCGATCGGCGACGGGAAGTTCTCGGCGAGGGACACGCGAAGGTCGGCATCAGCGGGTGCAATCTGGCAGTCGCGCGGCTGCGGTCCGGCGACGCGGCGGGCGCTGTCGATGAGGCGCTTGCGGTGCTCCCGATTCTCCGGGCGACGAAAGGAGTGGAATCGCAACTGGCGACAACGCTCCTCGTGCTCGTTGAAGCGCGAATGGAGCTGAACGACCCGTTGCCCCAATCCGAAGCCGAGGAATTGATCGGCGAGGCGATGACACTGTTTCAACCACTTTATGGCGACGGGTCCATTCACGCGGCCGACGCGCAACGCGTTCGCGGAGTGTTTCTCACTCGCCGCGGGCAATTCGGCGAGGCCGAGGCCGTGTTGATCGAGGCGATTCGGTCTCTCGACTCGCAAGCCGATAGATCGCCGATTGAGCATCGGCAGACGCGGCGCCGAGCAGTCGAGGCCGTGAAGGCGCTGGATCGCGCCTGGGGCCGGCCGGAGCGCGCCGTTCAATGGCCGGCGAACGATTGCCCGGCCGATGAACTTAAGTTTGTTGAATTGACCGACGCTCCGTGATCGTGGTCGGCCCTTGCGACTTTGATCTATGCAACGCGCTGCTTAATCGTATTGGGGTCACGGGCCATGGTGACCGCGGTATCGTAGGTAATCTCGCCCTTCTGATAGAGATCCAGCAGGGCGTGATCCATGGTGACCATGCCATACTTGCGCCCCGCTTGAAGTTCGGAATAAATCTTGTGAATTGAGTTCTCACGTATGTTGTGCCGGATCCCCGAAGTGCCAACCAGGACTTCGCAGCACATGACTCGCCTACCGCCAGTCACGCTCGGCAATAGCTGTTGGGCGATCACGGCTTGGATGGTGTTCGCAAGCATGTAACGAATCTCGCTTTGCTGACCTTCCGGAAACGCCGAAACGATTCTTTGAACAGCTTGGACAGCGTCCGGTGTATGCAGGGTGGCGATGACCAGGTGGCCGGTTTCCGCAGCGGTCAGCGCCGTATACATCGTATCGCGGTCGCGCATTTCGCCGATGCCGATAACATCGGGGTCCTGCCTTAGGACGTGCATCAGTGCCTGATGGAAGCTCTTCACGTCGGTCAACAGTTCCTGCTGAACCACCACGGCGCGCTTGGAGGCATGTGTGAACTCCACCGGATCTTCGATGGTGACGATCTTTACGCGGCTCGCGGAGTTGATGCGATCAATCATGTAGTGAAAGGTGGTCGTCTTCCCCACTCCCGTCGGTCCGGTGAGGATGATCAAGCCGTTGGGCTTTCGAACCAGATCATCGATGATGGCCGGGAGATTAAGGTCTTCTCGCGAGCGAATGACAGGCTCGCTTAGCCTGATCGACATTTCAGGAATGCCGTTCCGCATGTAGATGGTGACACGCCCCCGGTCGTTGTCGCCGAATCCGATGGATAGGCAGAGTTGCCAGGTGGATTCCAGGACGCGCTTTTGTTCCGTGTTGAGACAACTGAATACAAGTTCGCTCGCCGCCTCAGCCGATACGACCTCTCCCTTCGCCGCAATCACTTCGCCGTCGATCCGCAGGACTGGGGGCAAGCCCACGACGATATGAATGTCGCTCGCATTGCGCTTTCGGCCGCCCTGCAGTAGATGTTGAATCTGGGCGCTCATCGCTTTCTCCAGCGGCGAAGGACGCTGCGGGTCCATTGTCCGAACGAGATCGATCCGAGAGCCCGCAACGCGGCATCCGCTTCACGGCAATCGGACCTGAGTTCAAGGCATCGCTCGTAACTTGTTTGTGCTGCACCCAATAATCCGAGTGCCTGTTGAGCGGTGCCGAGCTCATACCAGGAGTATGCCTGGGCGGGCGCCATCTCGAGAGCCGCCTGCAGGTACTGCATCGCCGACGCGGCCCGCCGATAGTAGCTGTAGATGCGCGCGATGATCACGCGATCGAACCAATCTGCATCCGGTTCCTCCAGGGCCTTCTGAAAGCAGACGTCAAAGTGACCGTCGCCGCGGGCCATGAGTACTTCGCCCCGGACTTCCCATCTCCACGCCGAACTGCCCGGCGATTGCATCGCCCCGTCGCTGCAGGCGAGCGCGAGTTTCTTGTCCTTTAGTCGGATGACGGCTTGTGCCTTGGCTGCCAGCAGATCACCGTTACTTTTGAAAAGTTGCAGGGCCTTGTCACCCCACACCCGGGCTTCGTGGAATTCCTTGAGCTCCACTAGCATCTGAATCTGGCCAACCCAAGCACGGATGAGTCGGCGATCCTCCTGGAGGGCGCGGGTGTACAACCGCAAGGCGGCTTCGTGCTGCCCTTCAGAATGGGCCGATCGAGCTTGTTCAAGAAGCTGCCATCCATCCCGCTCTGTACCCAAAGCCCCCGAGGATTCTTTCGCTTCCTCGCGACGTTCGTCATCGAATTCAAGGTTTGAGAATCTGCCAGCCATATTAACCTATTCAATACTGCCGAATCGGGACCACGGCTGCAATCGAAAACGCACGCGCCCAAGTATCTGCGAATCGCTAGTAACCGAAACCTGCTTGATGATCGTGTCTCGAAACCTAATATTGTTCGTGAAGCGGACGCGCGTAGGTAAGATCGCGTATTGGCCCTGATGAAGCTGAATGAATAGATTGGGAATCGAAGCAGGGCTACCGATGGGCATTTCGTGTTCTGGTGGGGCGGCGCCATTTACCAGCAGGCGGCCAGCGTCGACGTGCACCTCGTCTCCAGGGACTCCGACGATTCGATCCAGGCCATATCCTTCCTCGGAGTAATAGCCGATGCCCCGCATGTCGGGTATCCGATACAGAACCAAATCGCCGCGCGAGAATTGATCGGGGCGCAGCCAAACACCCTCGTACAGAACGCCCTCGCCCGCCGCGAGCACCGGTCCCGGCAAGAGATTCCCGGGAACAATCATCGGAACCCAATACCAATGTATGAGTCCCCCGATCGGTTGATAAACAAGCTGTTGCAAACCGAGAAACAGAAGAATGCCGAAGAGTGCACGCATTCCTATTCGTTGAAAGGATAAATCCTCCGCGAAGACCGAAACTACTGCCGCCGAATGCGTCGCGATTGCCCCGGAGAAAAGCCACAAGCTCAGTTCACCCGGAAACGTGGCCATGCCGAGCGCCAGATACAACAGCCAAACCGAAAGGAACATCCAACCCGCAACCCGATGGCCCAAATGGAGGTGCCCCAGCCCAGGCACGGCCGTTCGAAGAAGTGCGGGCCACAGCATCGAGTTCTGCGATTGAGGCAGCAATCGAAAAATTTTGACCGAGAATCCGCGAATGGTCGTAGTGTGCAGCCAGTTGAAGACTTGATCGAGGCGGGTTGCCAATCGAAGTGAGGATGCCCGTCGCGGAATGACGGTAACTTCTCCGAGCATAAGTGCGCCTTCGCAGCGGACGCAATCACGCAGCCCAGGCATGTTCTCGAATCCACAGTTCAGACACTGCATGATGCCGCAACTCTCAAGAGAGTTTGACCTTTGTATCGATTCTTACTTTGCCGTCTGGTGCGTAATACTCTGCAGTAAGGCTACGTTTCTCTTCGTGCCCGACGATTTCCTTGATCAGGTCCGCGAGTTCCAGGCAGCGTTTCCCGCTCGTGCCTTTCACCTCCACCCGGACCTTGCCGTCCTTGCCGATGGTAATGTCAAATTCGGGTCGTTCCACGATGACCTCCCTTTCCGATCAGAGCCGCACGCGAACGCGAACGGAGTCATCGGCGAGCACTTCCTCGTCGACGATGGCATAGTTGCGCTTCTTCAGTTCCGTCATCAGCTTGTGATACGCAAATTGCTGGACGACCCGGCCGGCGACTTCCTCTCCGATCGCGCGGAGTTCGGAATCGCTGTGCTTGGCGCCCGTGACGCAGACGGTGCAGGCACCGCGGTCATCCTGGCCGAAGGCGATCGAAATGTCACCCCTGACAATGACAATCCGTTGGCCTCTGCCCATCTCCTCAGCGATGATCTCGCTGTTCTCGATTTCGGTTTCCACGCCTTTTTTCCGAGTCGCGTTGTTTTCGTCGATCGCTGGCGTTGTCTGAATTGAGAATCCCATGCTCGCCGCAGCGCCCGCGATCGCCGAGGCGAGAACAGGCCAGGAAGTAATCACCAATGGCGTCAAAACACAAACCGCACTCATGATTGTTCCTTTCGAATTATGAGGGACTACATCTCAAGTTTACGTCTCAGCTCGGCTGTCGGACCCTCGTCGCGCCGCGAGGCGAATCGCGCTCTGCCATCCGCCCAGGCCCGCAGTGATGAAATTCCTTCTGCCATCGTGCGCGAAAGCGGCACGGTTTCGCGGATGGATGCGAGGATGTCAGCGGTCTCTAGCTCCTTTTCGGTGTAAAACACGTCATACAGCGCGCTGATCACGGCCTCTTCAATTTCCGCGCCGCTAAAGCCCTCGCTCGCGGCCACCAGTGATGCGAGATCGAAGGGCTTTGGATCCCGGTTGCGCTTTCGCAAGTGAATCTGAAATATGAGTCCGCGCTCGGCCGCATTGGGCAGGTCGACGAAAAAGATCTCGTCCAAGCGCCCTTTGCGGAGCAGTTCTGGCGGCAACTGCGAGATGTTGTTGGCCGTGGCGAGCACGAATACAGGTTTTTGCTTTTCGCTGAGCCAGGTCAGGAACGTGCTCATTACGCGGGCCGTGGTGCCGCCGTCGGTGTTCGCCGAACCCTGGGACCCCGCGAACGCCTTGTCGATTTCATCAGCCCAGAGCACGACCGGCGCGATGCTCTCGGCCACGCTGATGGCGCGGCGGATGTTCTCCTCGGACGAACCGACAAGGCTTGCGAACATCCGGCCCATGTCAAAGCGGAGCAGCGGCATGTTCCACATGCGACTCACTGCCTTGGCGCAGAGGCTCTTTCCACACCCCTGCACACCCACCAGTAGTACGCCCTTGGGAGCCGGCAAACCAAACTGCTTGGCTCGATCCGAAAATGCCAGCGAACGTTTCTTGAGCCATTCCTTGAGCTGCTCCAGTCCGCCGACGTCGCCCATCTCCGTGGACGATTCGTAATACTCAAGCAGTCCGCTTTTGCGAATGATCTGCTGCTTTTCGGAAAACACGATGGACAGGTCGTCAGCGGACAAATTGCCGTCGGAAACGATTGTCTTGGCGAAGACGTTTTCGGCCTCTTGCAACGTCAGGCCCAATGCGGCCTGGATGAGTTTCTCGCGATCGTCGGGCGTCAGCGAGATGTTGAGTTTGCTGTGAGCCGCGACATCGTCGCAGATACGATGCAGCAGCCTGTCGAAGTCCTGAGTATCCGGAAGCGGGTAATCCAGTACCGTGACGGCCTTCTCCAGCTCCGGCGAAATATCCACCACCGGTGAACACACGACCAGTGTTTTATAGCTGTCGCTAAGCGCCTGCGCCACCTCACGCAGCTTGCGGATGACGGCCACGTTGCAATCCCGCGTCCTCATGAAAGGATGAAAATCCTTAAACAGGTAGATCGCGGGTTCTTTGTTCTCGATCACCGAGTCCAGGGCTTCGATCGGATCGGCCAGGCCCTTTTGCCTTGGCGCCGTGCCTGCCGAACCAGCTTTCGCCAACCCCGTCGTGACCGACCAGCACATTAAGTGCTTCTTGCGACGGTCGGCGATTTCCTTTAACCGGTGTTCCACCCGGCCCTCTTCCCAGCTCACGACGTATATGATCGGGTAACGCGCGCGAATGAGAACCTCCAGCTCTTCGCTAGCTGGGCGTTTCGTTCCCGAGGCCTTCTTCGGCTTGGATTCGCTCATGCCTCACTGATCTCCTTCGTCGCATTCCTCGCGCGTGACTAGCTCACTGTCATTTCCACAGACCGCCGCCAGGACGGGAAACAGCTCGGGCGTAATGTCATGGCAATAAATGCGGCCATCGACGCCAATGGTGATGGACACCTCGAAGGAAGAATTCGGATTGATCTGTTCATGCATTGGCGTGACCATCGGCACCCGCATCCCAGTCCAGATTCAGACCACCCAAGTACTCCACCGCTTCGTGTATTTCCTTCCGAGCATTCAGCCGTGAGATTTTGGGATCGGCACCAGCCCGAAAGCAGGGAACGAACCCGGTATAAAGCTGAAATCGATTTCCTGGCAGGTACTCGGACACCCAATCCGCCACGGGACGGAAGCAACAGTCCAAATGTCCCGGCATCAACAGGTGCCGCACGATTAGCGGTGTTCGACCCGCGATTAATTGAAGGTTTCGATGAATGACCTCTACGTAACGCGCGACTCCGGCCAGACTTTTTGCGCACTCGTCGTTTCCGAATTTGAAGTCCCCCAGATACAACGAGACAACCCCATCGAGCAGATCGATCACCTCTGGCGTCATGTATAGATTTGTATTGATGACCATCGGCAGGGGCGATGGCGATGCGGCCGCGAGTTGCAACAGGGTATGTACGTGTAACGTCGGTTCGCCCCCGAGAATGCTGATATTTTTTGCTCCCCCGGCAATGGCAGCCCCCAGTTCTGCCGCGAACAGCGCCGGTTCAACCCGCCGCCCTAATGTGGGCTTGAAGCACTCCGGAGCGGTGTCGCAAAACCGGCATCGGAAGTTGCAGCCACCCAGATAGACTCGCAGGGCCGGTCGAACTTCCGGCTCTTCCGTCAGGCTCAAGTATTGATTGAATACAAACGTCTCGGTGCCCAGATGGCAAGGAGCCGATTCGCCCCGTGTGCGGTCCGCGCCGCAACGCCATTCGCACATCCCGCAATTCACCAGGAGTTGGCGCGAGCGTTCTTCCTTCGCCGAGAAAGGATTCGCTGAGTTCGCCAAGACGCGCATGGGAATGGCTCCAACGACGTCGATCAATTATACCCCCTAACCAAGACGCCGGTCGAAGCCACTGATCTGTTTCGGAGACTTGCATAGCCATCGGTGTAGCGTTGACACCCCGCGCGGGGGCGGATTAGGCTGCGCGCGGAAAGGTTCAAGCGCATGATTACTGTTGAAAAACCGGATTTTGAGGTGGGCATCATCGGCGGCGGGCCGGGCGGGGCGACGACGGCCGGCTACCTGGGCAAGGCCGGAATCCCCTGCGTCGTCTTCGAACGCGAGCTGTTTCCGCGGCCGCACATCGGCGAGTCGCTGGTGCCATCCACCACGCCCGTCTTCCGCGATCTCGATTTCCTCGAGGAGATGGAGCGGGCGAAGTTTCCCAAGAAGCTGGGCGCCGTGTGGACCGCGAACGCCAAGGCCCCGACCTACCACCACGACTGGGAGGAATTGCCGGCCGAAAGCTTCACCGACATTCGTTTCGAGGAGCGCGAGCAGAAAGGCGTCAACCAGAAATACACCTATCACGTCGATCGCGGCAAGTTTGATCTGCTCTATCTGCAACATGCCAACAAGCTGGGCGCGAAGGTCTACGAGGGCGTCAACGTCACCCGCGTCGAGCTGGACGCCGAGCCCTGGCCGCGCGTCTATTTCAAAATGGGCGACAAGGAGATGTTCGTCAACGTGAAGATGGTGGTCGACGCCTCCGGCCGCGACACGCTGCTGGGCAGCCAGTTGCGCATCAAGGTGAAGGACCCGGCCTTCAACCAGTTCGCGTTTCACACCTGGTTCGAGGGCTACGACCGGAATGATGCGAAGCACCCCGACAAGGGCGATTACATCTACATTCACTTTCTGCCGATCACGAACTCGTGGATCTGGCAGATTCCCATCACCGACACCATCACCAGCATCGGCATCGTGACGCAGCGGCAGCACTTTCCCAAGACGCGCGAGCAGCGCGAGGCCTGGTTCTGGGAGACGGTCCGCTCGCGGCCGGACGTGCACGACCGCCTGCTGAAGTCCGAGCGGGTGCGGCCGTTCAAGGAGGAGGGCGACTACAGCTACGCGATGAAGCAGGTGTGCGGCGACAAGTGGGCGCTGGTGGGCGACGCCGGCCGGTTCGTCGATCCGATTTTTTCCAGCGGCGTAAGCATTGCCATGAACGGGGCACGGTTTCTCACGAATGACCTCAAGGCCGCGGCCGAAAAGGGTGACTACGCCAAGAGCCGCTTTGATAACTTCGAGCGGACCCTCCGCTGGGGCACCCGCAACTGGTACGACTTCATCACCCTGTACTATCGCCTGAACGTCCTGTTCACCATGTTCATCCAGGACCCGCGCTACCGGCTCGACGTGCTGAAGCTCCTGCAGGGCGACGTGTGGGATGAGGAGACGCCGGACGTGCTGCGGCGCATGAAGGAAATCGTGACCGCGGTGGAGAAAAACCCCAATCACGTCTGGCACCGGCTGTTGGGGGATTTGACGTGTACGGCCTTTAAGCCGTCGTTTTGATTTGGCGTTTTGGTGGTCTTGCGAATGGGGATTTCCGAGGCCGACGCGCCAGCGAGGCGTTTGGCTTGCGGATTTTGGATCTTGGGATGGGAAAATCAAGGCCCCGGACCTAATGCGATGGGCATTCGTGGCCGCATTCCGGGCGTTATAATCAAGTACACATTAAGATGGAGCCTCGCCATGCCGGAAAACGACCTTCTCAAGCGGATCACCGCCCGGCCGGATATCTTCGGCGGCAAGCCGGTCATCCGCGACATGCGAGTCTCCGTCGAACTGATTCTCAGCCTTCTTGCCCAAAACGTGACCTGGGATGAGTTGCTCGACGATTATCCGGGCCTCGAACGCGACGACATCCGCGCCTGCCTTGCCTACGCACATGCAGTCATCGCCAATGAATCGCTGGACCAGGTTCGGATCACGGCATGAAGTTCCTGGTAGACCGCTGCGCCGGGGGGGACCTAACGCTTAGTCCAGTTCGGGAATTCGATTAGAATTCACGGTGTGAAGCCGTCCGTCTATCTTGAAACGACGATTCCCAGCTACCTTACGGCGCGGCCGAGTCGCGACCTGGTCGTTGCGGCCAATCAGTCGCTGACCCGGGAATGGTGGAATGACCGCCGTCACAAGTTTGACCTGTTCATTTCGCAGCTCGTGTTGGATGAATCCGCCGGCGGAGATGCCGGGGCGGCGAAGAAACGATTGAAATTGCTGGTCGGCTATCAGCAACTGGATATCACCGAACCCTGCATGAGGCTCGGTCGCGCGATCCTGAGTGGTGCAAAAATGCCTGCCACTGCGGCGACCGATGCACTCCACGTCGCAATCGCAGCCGTGCATCAAATGACTTATCTGTTGACATGGAACTGCGCACATATTGCCAACGCGTCCATGCGCACGGGAATAGAATCCGTATGCGAGGCCGCCGGCTTTCGGCCGCCCGTCATTTGCACGCCATTGGAGCTGATGGAGGCCTGACCATGTGGCGAGATCCGATTGTCGAGGAAGTCCGGCGCACGCGCGATCAATACGCCCGTCGGTTCAATTACGATCTGGAGGCCATCGTTCGCGACATTCAGGCCCGTCAGAAGAAGAGTGGCGGCCGGCTGGTGGATCGCTCCAAACCGGTCGCTACGCCCGGAAAGAAGGCGACTCCCAGGATCAGGCGTTCGTCGCCTCGAAAACTGAGGCGGGCCTCGACTCGCAAGTGATTTCTCCGGTCGACATTGAATCTCTCGACGGTCGATTTCGCAATCGTCGGCGATAGCGCAGACCAGTCTGTTTGTCGACGCGACGCTGTCGGCTAACACGCGCATATTGCCTGCGGATCGTAGATCAATCAACCGCCCGACAGAGCATTGGCCGGGTGCCCCGCCTGGAACACCCGGCCATCTCACGTTACCGCTGATACTCATTCCGCCGCGAGCCGTCGTAGGCGCCGGCCGTCAGGCAGCACTTCTTGAAAGCGCTTGCCGGAGCCGCAGGGACACAATTCCGTAGGTCAGGTCCGTGACCCGACATTTCTCCCGGCGCGGACGCGAGGCGCTAAAGCTTTCCTGTGCGTAAGCCTAAGAACATCGGGTCTGCGGACCACGACCTGGGCGGCGGGTTCGAGAGCCATTCGTTCCGAAGGGCGCTACTCGCACGGCGCCTTTTGGAAACCGCGCGACCACTTCCAACTCACCGCCGAGCACTTCGACGATTTTGTTGAGCGTGGAAATCTGCATGTCCGGCTGCTTTTCGAGCTTGGAAAGGCTGGGCTGCTTGATCCCCAGAGCGCGAGCCACTTCTCCCTGAGTCATTCCGACATGGTTGCGAATTTCGGCCAGCAGCATTTCGCCGAGAAGTTGCCGCGTGCGCTGCTCGGCTCGCGCGCGGACACGCTTGTTTGTCGTTCGACGAACCAGGGTGTCGAATGATCTCGCCATGCTAGTTGTCGCTTTCTCTTAACTCTCGCTTCAACCTAAACAAATGATCGTCAAACAGCGCGTCCGCACGGGCGATCAGGCGCGTGTAAAACCGCTTCTGACTCACGCCGCCCTTGTCGCCGGCCACCAGAAGGATCGCACTCCTGCGAGGATCAAAGGCGAACGCGATTCGCATCACCTTGTCTTTCGTATCCGCTCGCAATTCTTTCATGTTCGCATGCTTCGATCCTTTCAGGGTATCCGCGTGCGGCCGCCCCAGGGAAGGACCGAGGAGTTTCAATAGCTCGACCTTTGAAATAACTTCGACCTTTGCGGCGTCATCGAGCGTCGCAAACCACACGTCAAAGTGTCGGTCGTCTCAACGTTCCACATGGTAATATAGCCTATAGGCTATGTCGTCTCAAGTTATCCGCACGTGAATCAGAAAATCGCCGGCGCATTTAAGACAGTTTCGGTCAGGTTGCACAGGTGTACTCGCCTGGGGGCTTGATTAAGAAGGCCGCAAACTCTCCTGGTGATCGTACCCAATCTGGGTTCAAAAGCCTTTTTCGCCCGCCTTAATCGTGACCCCGAGTGAGAACACTCGGGCCACCCAGTTCAGCCCAACACCACGCGCGCGGCTCTCTCCACACTTTTTTTTCGCTTGACGCCCAAAAAAGACGGAGCGCTGAGCACGTCTAATGAATAACCGCGCGATCGGGCATGGCGGAAAAAAAGACAAATCGCCGGCGCGATTCAGAGGATTTCAAGCCAGTTCAACCCGGCAAAAGTTTTTTAGGGGGTTGAAAAGCGAAACAAGGCAGTTCCACCACTCGCAGGTAAATAAATGGAAAAACCACCAGGAACCAGCGACTCGCAGCCGGCAACTCGAAACCAGGAAAAATCCGTCAGCTCGACGTCGCCTCGGAGTCGGCCGTTCGATCGAGGGAACCGGCGGAATCGGCCGGGCGGCCGAAGCGGTAGAAGACGTTGCACTGGCGGCAGCGGAAGGGCATTCCCGGCGCGACGCGGCGCAGAATCGCCGGGTGGCGGCAGTTCGGGCACGTCACGTAGGCCGGCGTGGACCGGGCCTTCGTCGTGGCGGCCTCGTAGAGTGGATTGCGAGCGACCATGAAAAACCTCGCGGCAGCAGTTCAATGTCGGCCAAACGCCCGTGAATTCTTAGGCCGTCCAATCGGCCCCACTCTCACTCTACGATTCGTGATAACGAACCCGACGGAAACATATTTCGCCCGCGCGCGTTTTTATTTCGGAGCCGATAATGCCGCCCTTTCCGACACGCCGCGCCCGAAATGACACGAGGCCCCAAAGCATGTCGCTTCGGGGCCTCGATTGATTGACCTAAGTTTCGGCCGCCCGCGAAGTTCGCGAACGAGCCGCCGAATTCGGAACCCGTTATGGCACGCTCAGCAGCGCGCTGACCATGCCCGCCACGTCGGCCTCGTCCATGACGCCGTTGCCGCTGAAATCGCCGGGGCAAAGGTCGAGCGTGTCGGTCGAGCTGACCAGGATCGCGTCCGTGAACAGTTGCAGGTCGGCGCCGTTGGGACCGTCAAGACCGTCCATGTCGCCATCGGCCGGCGTCTCGGGATTGCCACAACCGCAGTTGCCCGGAGCGGTCTTGTTCGCATCGGTCGGGCAGCCGTCGAGGCAATCAGGGGTTGCGTCCTGATCGGAATCGATCGTGTCATTCTGGCCGGGGCATTGATCGACGCAGTCCGCAACGCCGTCCCCATCGGTGTCGGGAGTCGTGCTGACGCATTCGCCATCATCGCAGACGTCGTCCGTGCATGGATCGCTGTCATCGCACTCGGCGGCGGTGACGCAACCCTGGCAGTCATCGGGAATGCCGTCGGTGTTTTCATCCGACTGCGTTCCTGCGCCGAACTCGCAGCCGTCGACCGCGCCGTCTTCGTCGCAGTCCGCCAGGGTCTGACAGGTGTCGATCGCGCCGTCGGGCCGGGCCGGGGGATGCGGCAGGTCGTTCAGGAAGGCCTCGAGATCGGCGAAGTCCTGCGCCGTGAAGCTGCCGAACGCGCCGCCGGGGTGATCGGTCGGCGGCAGGAGCATGTCGGCGATCGTGGTCCGCGACTTGTTGCGCAGCACCGGCCCGGGACAGCTTCCGCCGCCGCAGTCGGTCGCGTAGCCATCCACGCCGTGACAGCCGAAGCAGAAGGTGTTGATCAGCGAGCCGCCGGCCGCGGGAACGCCGGTCGGGCCGCCATCGCAGTCGGGCGCGCCGCCGAGGATATCGCATTCATCGGGTTCATCGTTGGTGTTGCAATCGGCGCTGGCGCCGTTGTCGATGTCGACCGAGTCGGTCACGCCGTTGTCGTTGCAGTCGCAGGGGGGAGGCGGCGGAGCGGTGGTTTGAATGATGAGCCGCCAATTTTGCAACTGTGCCGTGTCGTTGTCCTCGGCGTCAATCAATGTCAAGCGCCACAGACCCTGTGTGTTTTGTCCATCAAATGCACTCAACGGGCTGTTGGGAATGTAGGTGCCGGTGACCATCGAACTAGCGCCCGCCAGGTTGACTCCCTGGATCGGCGCGCCGCCCTCGTCGTCAAGTGTGACGTTATACCCGTTGTCATTGGACGCGCCGCCGCCATTGGTCGGGCGATTCAGTACGGTCACCGTGGTCGCCCCGTGCGTCAGTTGCACGACCATGTCGCCGTTGTGCGTCTGGGTGAACTGGAACGCCAGGTTCAGATCGACGATTGTCCCGCTATTGGCGATGGTGAATTCATTGAATGCCGTTCCCGGGTCAGGAATTGGCAGGGGCAATCCGGTCGCCGGAGCATTGTGCGTCGTCGTCGGACCGCCGATGGCCAAATCGCACTCATCGGGCTCGCCATTTGCGTTGCAATCAAAGCTCGTGCCTGCGCCGATGTCTTGCCCATCATCAACATGATTATTGTTGCAATCGCAGGTGTTGGTGACATTTAGATTTCCCGAGCCGGTGCTGCCGTTGTTCCAGCCACCCACGCGAATCAGGTAATGCAAACCGGCCGTGACCGAAGTAGATACTGTGCTGTGATATCCCCCGGCCTGGCCGCCGCAGGCATGGCCCGAATCGTCGTCATTGCAGGCCAGAAACACGCGCGAGGCGCAAGTGACGCCATCCCAACTGTAAATCACGAGATCGCTATCGTAGGTGGCACTGCCGCCAATCTGCTCACAGGTCGTCGCCCGCAATGTTCCGCTGCACGGGGCGAGGTAGTCGTACCAGATATCCTGGAAGGTCTGCCCGCCGTCATTGTCGGTGACGCAGGTATGCGCCAGACCATCGGTCGTCATCCCCACGGTGCTGAACTGCGTGACGCCGTCGGTGATGGAAACGGCATCGGCACAATCGTCATTGTTCTCGAACTGACATTCGAAACAGCCATCGCCCGGTTCGTCGTCGCCATCGTCGCACTCCTCGCCGGCGTCGAGCGTGCCGTTGCCGCACAGCGACGGAGGGGCGGCGCAGACGATCTTGTAAATCGTCCCGGTGCCGCTGACGACGTACATTTCGCCGCTGGCGTCCTCGCCGAATGAGACAATTGCGCCGACGGCGCCGCCAGCGGCCTGCACGATGGTCGTGTTGGCGTCGCTAACGACGCTGCCCGTGTAGCGGAACCGCTTGATATAGTCGCCAAGATAATCGGCGTAGAAGTAATATCCGGAAAGCCATGGCATCTCGCATCCACGATAGACGTGGCCGCCGGTGATTGAGCCCGTGCCCTCGCCGTCCCCGTGCGATTCAACACGGATGGGCGCCGTCCAAGACGGATTATTGCAGACACACCCGGCGATTCCGGGTGGGGGGCAGACCGT
>DATMEE010000428.1:0-5910 GCA_035557035.1 Phycisphaerae bacterium | reverse complement strand
CGCCACGATGCTCCGCTCTTTCCTCTGGTTCGGACCGCCATCGAGGGGCTGTCTGCGCTTGCGTTCGTCTTCCTGTTCATCAGCGGACTGATTCTCGGTGCACTTTGCCCGAAGCATCCGGTTCGGCTCGGCCTGTGCACGATGGCCGCTTTTCCGCTGCTCGCCTTCGCCGAGATGGTGACAGACTCGACATCCCACAACCTTTGGCCGATTGAGTTCGTCATGTACGGGGTGATGAGCCTTGCCGCGGTGTGCGGCGCTTACATTGCGCGATCCGCTCGACGATGGGGTTCCAAGCACGCTTGAGAGGGCCGCGGCCGGTTCGAATCCCGCAGCCAAGGACCGCGGTATCGTTTCGGCGTCTCCCGGACGCCCGATAGTGTTTTGGGGTGCGGAAGAAGCTGGGGCCGGGGGGCATTGCTTCGCACCTGGCGGGGCGGTAGAATTCGTGGAGTCGACCGTCGGCGGACCTTCGGGGGAGCCGCGGCCGGACTGACCCGCCCGTACGGTCGCCACCGGCGACCGCATAATGAGGATACCGGCTTACATACGTCGGACATGCCATCACTGACGGTCGCCACCCGCTCGCACCCGGCGATCGCAAACGATTAAGCCTCAGGAGGCACGCTATGTTGTTCCGCTCGTCGAAGGTTGCGAGTCTGGCTGTCCTGGTGGTCGGCTCGGCCACGGTTTTCGCGGTACTGACCGCCTGCGGCACGGGCATCAACCCGTTTCTCGCGGCGCAGTTCAACCAGAGCCTGGTGAACCAGATCGGGATCAACCCGCCCTCGCCGCCGGCAAACAACAACAATAACAACAATAGCAACGGCAACGCGAATACGGTCGCCTCGGTCTGCGACCTGGCCGTCGCTCAGCGGAGCATCCGCGTGGAGCTGCGAAATTCCGCCCCGCAAAACGTCCAGTTCGCGATGACATTCGTCGTCTCGGCCGGGCCGGGCGGTTTCGTGTGCGACGACGAGCTGCAGGATTACCTGAACGCCGGCTACTCGGACGCGATCGTGCCGGGTTCTGGCAATGATCTGACGGTCGGTTGCGAGATCATTTCGCTGCTCAGCGGGTCGCGCATCCTGACGCTCGAGTTCGGCGCCAATCAGGGTGATATTTCGCTCGTGACCGGCAACGGGACGGGCGACGAGACTCAAACCGGCCCGCCGATTCAGTTGCGGCGCCGGGACAACGGTGCACTGGATATTCCGATTCCGGAGCTGATGGTTTTCGGCAGTGAAGATCCGAACTTTGTCTGCCAGGGCAACGACATCTGCAGTCAGCGCGGCTTCCGCTACGTCAGCGCGGGCAATTTGACCGTCGGCAAGTCGGTCGAGGCCGATCGAATTCAGGGGACCATCTGTGCCGAGAATTTCGGTTCGGCCGCGGAATGGCAGCTCGACCGGACGCTGGACGCGGTGTCGCAGCCGTTCCAGTACGGACGCGGCGGCTCGATTCTGGTCCGGATTCTCGATCGGGCCAACGACCCGGTCGACAACACCCGAAACCAGGTGGTGTGGACGGTTCTGGATGCGGAAGGCAACACCCTTCACCCCGAGGATCCTTGATTCGAAAAGCGGCCATTCTCGCGAGTAATTTGATCGTACTTCTTCCGGACGCCCTGTTTATGACGGGGCGTCCGTCTTATTTGTGGGGATCACCTCGCCCCGGCTTGATTTTGACGGCGGGCGTGTTGTGAAGGAAATTGGAAAAGTTATACTCGCGGCCAATCTGGGGAGACCGGCATCCAACGGAGTGTTGCCGCATGAGAGCCATTGACCGCGTTATTTTCTTCCTGGCCATCGGCGCCATCGCCTGCACGGGCTGCCAGCACGAGCCGTCTTCGGAACATGGCGAAGTTGTTCAGATCGGGACGACCCGCGCCGACCTTTTCGGAATTCCGAAAGAGTATCGCGCGATGCATCCGCGGCTGGAAAGCCTGATGGGGGCTCCGGTGGTGTTCCGCTCGCAGCCGAGCGGTGAGGCGATTGCGGAGCAGATGCGACAGGGTGAAATCGAGTACGGCTTTTTTACCGCGGAGGAATTTGCGACGGCCGGCGACGTGAGTCAGCTTAGGCCGGTGGCAATGGCCACGAACACGGTCGGGAAGACCGCGCGAAAAGCACATATCGTCATCAAGGCCGGCTCGCACCTTAAGGGCATTGAGGATTGCAAACACAAGCGTTTCGGGTTTGGAAAATACAAGGCCGTTCTCACCGATCGGGCGGCGCGGGTGGCGCTTGAGGAGGCGGGGGTGTCCATCGGCGAGCTGCTGCCTGAAGTCGTGACGCCGCCGCCTTTGGGGATGGAAGGCCGGCTCTATCTTGGGAACGACGTGGCGAAAACGATGGTGGCCGATCCCACGGTGAATGCGGGCGTGATTGACGAAGTGCGGCTCGCGAAGATGAAAGAAACCGGGGGGAACTTCATTGCCGGGCCGTCGAAAGACCAGTTCACGATTGTCGCCGAGACGATCGAGGTGCCGGAGATGGTGGTGGTGGCGGGGCCGAAGGCGAATCCGCAATTGACCGAGAAATTGCGGCAGTATTTACTGAACGACGTAAGGCAGGACGCGCGGATTTGCAAGGATATGGACATCAGCGGATTCGCGGCGCCGAAGATGGATTTGTATGATGGCGTTCGATCGGTGATTGAGCGGACGAAGTGAGTCAGTTCTCTGACGCGTAAGGAATTCTCAATAATGAATGCGCTAAGCACGCGGAGATCGGTGTTGTCGCATCGCGCGAGCATGGTTCGCGAAGTCGGACTGGTCCTGGCGGCGAGTTTGTTCGTCGCGCTGTGCGCGCGGATTCAGATGCCGGGGCCGGTGCCGTTTACGATGCAGACGTTTGCGGTTTTGGTGATTGCTGGGGCGCTGGGAGCGTATCGCGCGACGGCGACCATGCTGGCTTATCTGGCTGAAGGCGCCGCGGGACTGCCGGTGTTTGCAAAGGGTACGGCGGGGATAGCGTATTTTCTGGGCGAAACCGGCGGATACCTGATCGGATTCGTGATCGCGGCGTTCGTGACAGGGTGGATCGTCGAACGGTTTCGGGTTCGCGGCATCATCGGGCTCACGGTTGTGTTCATGGTTGGTCACGCGCTCATCCTGGGCGCAGGATTTGCGTGGCAGGCGACGCTATTTGGAACTGGCGCCGCGTTTGCGGTGGGCGTCGCGCCGTTTTTGCTGACGAGCGTTTTGAAGAGTTTGCTGGCGGCGGTTGCGATGCCCTGGGCGCGCGGGGTTGTCAGTCGGATTCGATGACACTTGAAAGTGATTTGCCTTCTGTTGACGCCACCAAACTAGATTGTTCGGTTGCCCACCTTGCGCCGGGGCCCTGCCGGGCCGCGGCTAAACGAACCGTCGGTGCAATACTCCTTTCGATTGCTGCGGCAACGGGATGCCTATCGGAATATCCGATTGAGGTGGATCTTTCCGCGCCGACACCGCGATTTGTCCTGCACGGGCGGACATGGGGGTGGCCGGCGCGGTGGCCCATGGTGAATGCGTTTGCCATCGGGGCGGAAGACGAATCGCTCTGGGAGATCGAGGCGCTGGATCAGGAGGGTGGGGCCGTCGCGCGGCAGTTCGCGATTGTGTACGGAGAGGTACCGGAGGGTTTCGTGCAGAACCACCCCCGGAACGATGCGAGCGCCAAGCCTCTGGTGCCTGGGCGGACGTATTTCGTCGGAGCGACGGGACCGGGCGGTGAGGTCTTCCGCACCGTGTTTGCGCTTCCGGTCGGGCCCATAGGCAGGCCGCTCGGTCGGGGTCGAGCGCCGGACCGCAAACGGATGAATTCGCCACAGGCGTTGCCGGAAAAGTCGAAGCCTGCCGATCCGGGGGCATCATCTGCGCCTTAGCCGCGCCACCCGCGGGTCCGTCGGGCGACTTTCAAGATTGTAATCCGCTTCATTCGATTCGATTGAGCGTGCGAATGCGCCTTCGTCTCGCCAGACGTGGCGCGGCTGTTCCGTTTTCGGAATGGCCGGCACGCTCGGGACGTTGGAAACGTCTCGAAGGCATGGCGCTGAACTCAGCGCTTCGATCGGATGGATGTCGATGCTTCAGGGACTCTGGCTATCCGCTGACGGACTGATCGCTCAGCAATACCGGCAGGACGTGATCGCGAACAACCTCGCGAACGTGGACACGCCGGGGTTCAAGCCGGACCGGGTCGCCTTTTCGGAGCGGTTAAACGAGGCGCGGCTGCGCGGGGCGCTGGGTGACTCTCATCCGGCATATCTGCGCAGCACGGGCGGGCTGTTCAGCCGGGCCGAATACACCGATTTCAAGCCGGGTCACGTGATTCCCACGCAAAATCCGCTGGACGTCGCGCTGCTGGGCGATGGATTCCTGCAGGTGCGCACGGCCGAGGGCGAGTTCTTCACGCGCGACGGCCGCTTGACCACGGACATCGACGGCACCGTACGGCACATCGCATCGGGAGGCGCGGTGCTGACGGAGCAGGGGCGGCCCTTGCAGATCGACTTGGCGCTGCGCGAGCCGCTCACCATCGACTCGGCCGGACGGGTGCGTCAGGGCAGTGACATTGCCGGTGACCTGGCGATCGTGGATTTCCAGGACCGCAGCGAACTGGACAAGGTGGGCCAGAACCTGTTCAGCGCGGATCGGGCGCGGCCGACGGCGGGGGCGGCGAGCGTGAAGCAGGGTTTCGTTGAATCGTCGGGCGTCGATCCGAGCACGACGCTGGTGGAGATGATCGCGGCGAGCCGGGCATACGAGATGGGCGCTTCGATGATCTCGCTTCAGGATCAGACGCTGGGGCGGGTGGTGAATGACGTGGGGCGGATCGGGTAAACGCGTAGGCATTAGGCAATAGGCAACAGGCATTAGTTACTAAGGCACTGAGGCAACGAGTAGCGCATGTCGATTCAGGCGATGTATACATCCGCGACGGGGTTGCGGGCGATGGACACGAAGCTGGAGGTGATCGCCAACAACCTGGCGAACATCGATACGGTCGCGTTCAAGCGGTCGCGCACCAACTTCGAGGATTTGCTGTACCTCAATCTGCAACAGCCTGGACTGCGGAACGGCCTCGACGAGCCCATGCCGCTGGGGAAGCAGGTGGGCATCGGCGTCGAGCTGTCGGCCACGCAACAGGATTTTCAGCAGGGGTCGGTGAACCAGACGGAACAGTCGCTGGACGTGATGATCGAGGGCGACGGGTTCTTTCAGGTGAACGCCTTCGTCGAGGGGCAGGAGCAGACGGTGCATACGCGGGCGGGAAACTTCACGTTGAACGCCAACGGCGACGTGGTGCTGGGCAATTCGCTGGGCGCGCGGCTGGAGCCAACGATCAACATTCCGCAGGAGGCGACGAGCATTCGCATCAGCCAGAACGGGCTGGTGTCGGTGCTGGTGGCGGGGTCGACGGAATTTCAGGATGTCGGGCAAATTGAGATGTCGCGGTTCATCAATCCGGCCGGCCTGCGGCAATTGGGCGAGAATCTTTATCGCCAGTCCGATGCCAGCGGGCCGCCGATTCTGGGAAACCCGGGGCAGGAAGGAATCGGGATTTTGCGACAGGGCAACCTGGAGCTGTCGAACGTCGATCCGGCGCGGGAGCTGATCGAGCTGATCCGCACGCAACGGGCGTTCGAGCTGAACTCGCAATCGATACAGACGGCGGATCAGACACTGCAGGTGATTAACCAGTTGAGGAGATAAGTTGAAACGCCGAAACGCCAAAACGCCAAAACGCCGAAACGCTGACGCAGCAAAGCCCACGGTGGTTTTGAACGCGATCGCGGTTGTCGGCGCCCGCGCGTGCAAAGACGAAGCATGTGTTGTTGGTGTGCGGATTCTTCGGCGGAATGAGTATTGGACTGCCGCGGCGGTGACGCTTGCTGTGGTTTTCGCCTGTGCCAGAGTCGTGC
>DATMEE010000427.1:0-10564 GCA_035557035.1 Phycisphaerae bacterium | reverse complement strand
TATCTCGCCGAGTTCGGCTACCGGGCCAACCGCCGCTGGACCGAGGCCGCCCTCTTCGACCGACTTCTCATTGCAGCCGTGTGCGACAAAGCCGTGACATACAAGCAGTTAGTGACCGGAGACAGCTAGAGATTCAGGAATTGCAATTAGAAGCATCTGTACAGGCATTTCAGAACGAAGCCGGTTGGACTCGAACCAACATCCGCCGTTAAGGTTGTTTTCGCCAGTTAAACTACAGCTTCAGAGGCGGGACTCGAACCCGCAACCTCTCGGTCTCCAGCCGAGCGCTCTACCATTGAGCTACACTCAATCACAACAAAACCCAAAAAAGGGGCTGCGTACTCACTTACTCCTTCACCTCAAACTCCGCATCGATCACGTCGTCGTCCTTCTTGCCGCCGGCTCGGGCGCCGGCGCCGACGGGTTCGCCTTCTTCGCCGCCCGGCGCGCCCGCACCGGCGCCGCCCTGCGCCTTGGCGGCTTCCTCGTAGATGATCTTGCCGATGGCCTGCGACGCCGACATGACGTTCTCCATCGCCTTCTTGATCGAGCTGGCGTCGTCGCCCTTCATCACCTCGCGAAGGTTCGACAGCGCGCTCTCGACCGTCGAGCGATCGCCGGCCGGAATCTTCTCGCCGTGCTCCTTGAGCGTCTTGTCGGTCTGATACACGACCTGGTCGGCCTGGTTCTTCACGTCGATCAGCTCGCGCTTCTTCTTGTCGTCGTCGGCGTACTGCTCGGCCTCCTTGCGCATCTTCTCGACCTCAGCCTCGGACAGGCCCGAAGAGCCTTCGATGCGGATCTTCTGCTCCTTGCCGGTGCCGACGTCCTTGGCCGCGACGTTGAGAATGCCATTGGCGTCGATGTCGAACGTGACCTCGATCTGCGGCATGCCCCGCGGCGCCGGCGGAAGGCCCGACAGGTTGAACCGGCCGAGGGTGCGGTTGTCCGCCGCCATCTGCCGCTCGCCCTGCAGGACGTGGATGGTCACTTCGGGCTGACTGTCGGCCGCGGTGGAATAGACTTCCTTCTTGCTCGTAGGAATCGTCGTGTTGCGCGGGATCATGGTGGTCATGACGCCGCCGAGGGTCTCGACGCCCAGCGACAGCGGGGTGACATCGAGCACCAGAATGTCCTTGACGTCGCCGCCGATGATGCCGGCCTGAATCGCCGCACCGATGCCGACGGCTTCGTCGGGGTTGATGCTCTTGTTCGGTTCCTTGCCGAAGATTTCCTTGCACAGCCGCTGCACGGCGGGAATGCGCGTCGAGCCGCCGACGAGAATGCACTCGGTGACCTCTTTCGCGGAAAGCTTGGCATCCTCCAGCGCCTTGAGCACCGGTTTCCGGCAGCGCTCCACGAGGCTCTCGGTGAGCTGCTCGAACTTCGTCCGAGTCAGCGTCAGGTTCAGGTGCTTGGGACCGCTCGCGTCGGCCGTAATGAAGGGCAGATTGATGGCGCTTTCCATGCTGGTGGACAGCTCGCACTTGGCCTTCTCGCAGCCCTCTTTGAGCCGCTGGTGGGCCATCGCGTCTTCACGCAGGTCGATGCCGTACTGCTTGCGGAATTCCTCGGCGACGTAGTCGATCAGCACGGTGTCGAAGTCGTCCCCGCCCAGGTGCGTGTCGCCATTGATGGCCAGCGTCTCGAAGACGCCCTCGCCGACATCGAGGATGCTGATGTCGAAGGTGCCGCCGCCCAGGTCGAAGACGGCGATCTTGCCGCCCTTCTTCTGCTCTTCGCCGTAGGCCAGCGCAGCGGCCGTCGGCTCGGGCAGCACGCGCTTGACGTCGAAGCCGGCGATCTCGCCCGCCTCCTTGGTCGCCTTGCGCTGCGAGTCGTTGAAATAGGCCGGCACGGTGATGACGGCCGCGTCGACCTTCTCGCCGAGGTAATCTTCCGCGGTCTTCTTCAGGTCCTGAAGAATCATCGCTGCGATTTCCGGCGGAGAATAATCTTTTCCGCGGACGCGAACCTTCACCAGCTCCTCCGGACCGCCCACGATTTCGTAGGGCACGATCTTCTCTTCTGACGCGACTTCCTTGTGCCGCCGGCCCATGAAGCGCTTGATCGAATAGATGGTGTTCTTGGGGTTGGTCACTTGCTGATGCTTCGCGACCTGGCCGACGAGCCGCTCACCCTTGTCGGTGAAGGCCACGACCGAGGGGGTCGTCCGCGCGCCCATCGCGTTGGTGAGCACTTTGGGCGATCCACCCTCCATCACGGCTACGACGGAATTGGTCGTGCCGAGATCGATTCCGATGATTTTTGCCATTCAATTTTCTCCTTGTTCGTCGTCGACGGTGGACGCGCCAAATAGGAAACCCCAGGCGCGATTCCGCCATGTGCTCTAAAAGCAATGTAGGTGCCATGCGGAGTTGCGGCGTCGGCAATTTCTAAGTAGCGAAGCAGCTTTAAGTTACGAGCGCCGCGGGCTGCTTCGCATTTCACAAAACGCTGAAAAACTGCCAAACTGACATGCCGCGTTGGCGGTCAAACGCATCGTACTTCAGGTTGATGCGCGTGGGGATACTTCGAGGTAAAAAGTCTTGGCTTCCGCGACCGCCTTGGCGAAGGACTTTTGCTCGTCCTCATCCTTAAACGCCGAGGGCAACGGCGTCGTTTGAATGGACGTGCAGCGGGTCACGTAGTCAAACGTGGGCGAAAGGTAAACGAACCCCACGTCGGCCCATGCGATCCACTCCTCGCCGTGCGGATTGCGGATGAACAAGCCGCGCGGCGTAACGGCCGCGCATTGACCGCGCCGGTTCGCGTCCGAGTGCCGCGAAATGGCCCGAATGACCACCGCGAGGCATCCGACGGCAACGGCGATGAAGAGCAGTTGCCAGGTCCGACCCATGCGGCCGTAGAAGGTGGGAAAGAGGGTGCCGAAGATCATCGCAATCGCGAGGAGCGGAAGGATGTATTCGAGATGCTGCCACCTCGAGGCGGGCGCCATCCAGACGCGGGTGTGCTCGTCATACTCGAAGCCGCACTCGGGGCACCGGTGGGGCGGGGGAAGCCCTTCCAGCGAGTAGCCGCACAGGGGGCAGAGGCTGATTCCAAGATCGGGCATGGGCGTTTTCCAAGTAGATCGCTTCAAGATAAGCGCGACGCACGGACGAGCAAAAGACCGCCGGCCACGGCGGATCTTCGACTTGCCCATGGCACGGGTTGCGATAGCTTTCTCGGCATGTCGTCGCGCATTGCACGAGCCTTGGATTGGCTTGCCGTTTGGCCAAGGTTCTGCGCGCTGCTCGCGACCCTCTTTCTGGCGCGGGGCCTCTTCGTGATGTCGGTGCTCCCGCCGTACGAAGGGTGGGACGAATATCAGCACATCGCTTATCTGGAGTATCTCGTCGATCACAAGCAGCTTCCCGTCCTCGGAGAAAGCCGGGTGCCGGTTTCCCTCTATCCCGAGTTGGTTCGGTTTCCTCACAGTCCGTTCGGAGCCGAGCAGGTTCGGCGGATCGGCGGCGTAAGTTACGACGAATTCTGGAAACTCGCGGGGCCGCCGGCCGTTCGAGGCGATGTCAAGCCGCTGCTGATTTACCAGTCGCAGCAGGCCCCACTGTATTACCGGCTTGTCGCACCCCTCTATGATCGGCTGAGAACCGGCACAGGAATGCTGGGGGCGATTACGGGCTTGCGATTGCTCAACGTCGGATTTGGGGCCATTGCTCTGGGCGCGGCACTTTGGTCGATCGGGATGCTCTTCAGACCGGGGCCTCATCGCTACATTGTCGGGCTGCTGATCGCGACGCAACCGCTCTATCTCATCAATGTCGCGCGGGTGGCAAATGACGCCCTGGCGTTGATGTTGGGGTCGGTCGCGATCGCCGTGCTCATTTCGATGAATGCGAAATGGGCCTGGCATGCCAGTGTCATTGCAGGCTCGGCGCTGGGCCTTGCGATTCTGTCCAAGGCGAACGTATTGGGATTGGCGCCCTTTGTCCTGTGCGCCTTTGCATTGGCCTGGGCCGGTCGGCGACTAACTTGGCGCGCATCGTTGGCGGGCGCGGTGATCTGCCTCGCGATCTGCGGCGCGATTACGTATCGTTATTTCTCCTATAACCTCGAACGATTTGACATGTTGTCGCCCCTGCAGGAGGCGGTGGAGAATGTACGTCGCGGGCGTCAGATGAGCCTTTGGCAGGCGGCCGGCGAAATGGATTGGCGGCGCGACTTTTTTATGCGGCTGTTTCGGCAGAGTCTATGGCGCGGCGGGTGGAGCATGTTGGGCCTGGATGGGCAAGTGCTCGGTGTCAACCGGCCGTTGGTGAAGATTCATGGCATGATCGTGGTCATTGCGATGGCGGCGGGTTGCAGCGGGTGGATATTTGCAAAGGTTACCGCCTCGTTAGGGCTTGGGACTTGGAAGGGGCGCCGCCTGGCTCGTGCGCCGGACGCTACGCCGTCGCGAGCGCTTCGGGCTGGGAATGGTTCGCCGTTGCATGATCGCGTGCATGTCGCGCTGATTTGGGCCATGTTTTTGAGCATGTTGGCGGGGTTGTCCTATCACGCGCTGCAATCGCAGATGGCGGTCGGCGACGTGGGTACGAACGCCTGGTATGCAGCGGTGATTTTTCCGTGGTTGCTGGCGGTGATTTATGTGGGACTGACCACCCTGCCGTGGCCCCGTGCAGCGCAGGGGTTGGCGGGCATCTTTCTCTTGAACCAGGTGATTGCTGAGCTGTATGGGACGCTCTTCATCATGCCGCCGGCCTATACAGGCGAGCGATGGAACGAGCTGGCGCGCGCGCGACTCGCGCAAATGCATTTTTCGGGAATGGGGCCTTCAATCACAATGCCGAGTCTGAGCATCGGCGTCGTCATCGTTGCATTGGCCATACTCGTCTGGATTCGGCAAATGCCGCGGTCCGCCGTTAAGACGCCCGCATGACAGTTTCGAGACAAAAAGAGCCCGGGGGCGTGGCCTTTCTGGCCTTGCCCGTTGTGCTGGCATTCTCGATTTTTGCGATGGGCGCACTTCAGGTCGGCTACCTCTCCGACGACTTCGCACTCATCCGCGCCGCCGAACGATCGGGCTGGTTCGGCGCCATCGAGAAGACGCATTTTTCGCCTGCGATTTCGTTTCTTTTCAAATGCGCGTCACTTTCGTGGATCAGTGCGACCCAATGGCACCTTCTCGCCTTTGGGTTTCATTGTCTGAACGTCGGTCTATTCATCCGACTTGTGAGTCGGCTGCTCGAGCCCACGCGGTTCTTAGTGGTAGTCGTCGGCTGCCTTTTTGCGCTTTGTGCGCCGGGGATCGAAGCCCTGGCGTGGGCTTGCGCGCTGGGATACGTGCTGATTCTTACGATCATACTTTGCGGCCTGCTGGTGATGTCGTCGCCGCGGCCAAGACTATCGCGCGACCGTTGGACGCTGTGTCTGCTTCAACTTCTGGCGTGCCTGGTTTGGGACTGGGCGGTTTTATTTGCGCCGATTATCACGGTCGCAGGATGCTTCGGGTGGGGGCCAGGCGATCGGCGGCTCCCAATCCTCCGACGACTTTTGCTGCTTCTCGGCCCAACGTGTGCGATGCTGCTGAGCTACATGATTTTTCGGGGTGCGATGGGGTATCGTCTCGGCGAACCCGTTGGACTTCGCCCCGACAAAATCATCCATCTGCTTCTGAGCGCGCCGCTGCGGTGCATATTTCCAAATTCATCCATCGAATTCTATCGTTCTTCCCTGGGGAACCTGCTGTCCATGGCCGTTTGGGGAGTCATGATCGTGCCGTGCCTGCACGATCGAAACGCGAGAATGCTTCTGGTGGTGTTCGGCCTATGTCAAGTTCCTTACATTTATTTCGGAACGCCTGAATCGAGGTATTTCTATATCTCGTCGCCGTTCCTGTTTGCCGTGCTGGCGCGGAGACCCGCGAAGCGGAGTTGGTGTTTTCTCTGGAAGGGCATGGTCGTCGTCGCGTTCGCTCTGGCGGTTTATTGTGCCGTTGAACGAGCGGCACTCTGGCGCGCGGCTTACCTTCAGGCACAATCGATCCGGAATGAGGTCATTGAGTGGATCGAAAGTCGTCGCGCCCGGCTCTGCGTCATCGTGAATCTTCCCGACGCGTACGGCCCGGCGAACATGCTGTGGAAGCCTTATGTCTGGCGGAACGGGTTCTTCGTGGAGGGCGTCAAGATCAGAAGAATCAATACGACGGATGCCGACTTTATCTGGCGCGATTCGGCGATACCGATACTCTCGCGAAAGGAAATACTTGAAACGCAAACAAGAGGGTTAATCCTGGAGGTTCGCGCGGATTCAGAGCAAGGCTCGCAAAAATTCCACGTCCAGGAATTCAACGGCATAGCGCTTCCCGAACGACGGGGGGCTCAATCGGCAGGACCGCCCGGGGCGGATTGATCCATGTCCGCTCAGGTCTTGATGCCGTCAAGCATAAGAACCGCCACCGGGGTGAAGATGAGCACCGGCAGCCACGGGGTGAGCGCGGGCGAAACGCCGAGGCCGGAGAGGTCAATGCTGTTGGCCATGAACGTGAAGACGTAACAAATCCCGCAGAGCAGGAGGCACTTCCCCCCCAACACGATCACCGACGGCCGCTCGCGATTGAGGAAGAACGGAATGCCCAGACAGAGCAGCGCCATGTTCATGATAACGGTGGTCAGGCGGGTGTGCTTGACCTTGATGAATTCGTTGTTTCCGGCCTGAGCATAATATTTCTGCAGCTTTTCGATATCGATCAGGCTGAGGAAGTTGGTCCACTGGGCGGACTGCTGTATGGCCAGCTCGCGCGGCGTCAGCCCCGAGGCATATTCGTGGAGAGGGGTGCCTCCCAGTGCCTCGATATCGACCGTTTCTTCCGAAGGCGAGGCGAGCGCGATTTCATAACCGTTCCGCAGATGCCACACTTGGCGCTCCTCGTCCCACTTGGCCTGGTCGGCGCGGATCGCGCCGATCATGCGATTTTGTGCGTCGCGCTTGACGATGACGACGTTCCGCATTTCACGGGCCCGCGGATTGAAGGCGGTCGCCGACACCAGCGAATTGTGCTGCGCCGTATCGGGCATGAACCACACGGCGAACGAGACCTTTCCCTCGGTGTCGCCGTGCTTGCGGGCGAGCTTCTCGGCGATGTTGGGAATGATGAATTCCTGATCGACGAACCACAGGGCATTCATCGCGAAGGCGGCGATAAGGATCGGCGCCGCGACGCGATAAAGCGACGTCCCCGAGGCGAGGATGGCGGTCAGCTCGTTCGTGCGATGAAGGCGGCCGAGCGTGAAACACCCCGCGACGAGGGTGATAACGCCGGCTAACTGGGCGAAGTAGAGAAAGAGGTTGTGTCCGTAGAAATCCAGAATGCGGGCGGCGGTTTGAACCGCCGTCTGCGATTGCAGGTTGGTGAATTCGTCGAGATTCACAAACAAATCGAGGATGATGTACATCCCGATCAGCACGCCGATGCCGATCAGGTAGTTGATGAAGAAGGCGCGTAGGATGTAGCGATCCAGAATCTTCATAGTCTAACTCTACGGCGTTGCATCTGATAAACGTCCGCTCCGAAGGAGCGGCGGAATTGTCGCGGTGTCGCAACGTCTTAACACTTGTTTGTCCATTCACCCGGATGGATCGCGATTTGTTAACGGCGTAGCCCCTTGAACGCTACGATGATCGTCGCCAGGTACATAAAGATCGTCGCGCCCCACATGGTGCCGATGCTGGCCAACTCGTAACCCGGTTTGTCCGCGAGGTTTCTGCCCACGACGCTGGCGATGATGACGATCAGCATCGGCAGGCAGCTTATTCCGAATGCGGTCAGCACCTGCCCGCCGCGGACAATGATGCCGAGCATCGCGCCGAGCAGAACAATTGCGACCGCATCGAGGGCATACGACTTTCGGAATTCGATTTCACTCCGCAGTTCAGCCTGAAAGCGCTGCACGCGATCGCGAACCTTTTTGCGCATCCTTTCCTGCTTTTCGTGCAGGGGAACGGGAGACGTCGCTTCGAAGAGACGCTTGAAGTCGAAACTTGTGAAGCGGGTCTGCATCTCGGTCTGGCGGCGAAAATCAACCAGCGGCAGAGTCTCCTTCGGCTTCTTCACGATCTGATCGTCCGGTCCCATCGGATCGCGGGTCAGGGTGACTTCACCTGCAAGTTCCACCGCGATCGTCGGACGGTTCGTGGTGAAGCTCGTGCGCAACTCGATCGCCGCATCGCTTGCGTAATACACGTCGTCCGGCTTGTCGCCGCCCAGGTATGACACGCGGGCGTTGACATCCGCCAGTCGAAGCCGGCCATCCTCTTCATCAGTGGTATAGCGCCCCGGCGCGATTTCGATCGTGTACTTTCGATCATGCAGAACAAAACGCCCGTCTTTCTCGATCGCTTCGTACAAGACCTGATTCAAGAAAAAAACCATCATTTCCCGCTCCAGCCCGTGCGTGAGATCGATGATCTCGGGAATCTGCCGAGGCTCTCTCAGCCATTCCTTGAGCGTCTCCAGATTTTCGAATTTGATTTTGCGGGCAATCGGCAGAGGAATTTCGCGCGGACCCATCCGCTGGCTTTGCATGTCATAGAACTGCTTCCGGCTCGCATCGAAAACCCGCACGCCTTCCATCTGGATCGTCACCTGCGGCGCCGGATGGGTCGCGTCGAAGTCGATAATGGTTTCGTCGGCCGTGCCGAAACGGGTGTAGTTCATCTCCTCCACTTCCATGAACGCGACACCGGTGAGGCGCAAGTAAGTGTGGCCGTCGCGATACTCGGCCGGAAGCTGCTCGACTGGCACCTTTTCGCACTGCTTCGCGGAGATGCGGTATTTTCCGTAGACCAGCGGTTTGGATTTGAGGAACTGACCCAGCACGATGGCGGGCAAGTCGCGGCGGCTCACGTCCGCGATTTTTGCCGTGAGCATGGGAATGACGTAGTTCCAGGAGAAATACGTTGCACCGGTCACCAACAGGCCAAGCAGCAGCGGCGGCAGAAGCAGTCGATGGCTGTTGATTCCCGCCGCCTGGCAGGCGAGCACCTCGTTGTCCGTCGCGGCGCGGCCATAGGTGATGGTCGCGCTGAAAAGGGCGGCAACGGGGAGAATAAGCGTGATGGCGACGGGGGTGAGGTAGAGGAAGATGCTGAACATCTGCTCGGCGCCGATGCCCTCGGCCCGGAAGATGTTGGCGACCCCGCCGCCCATGACGATGAGCATGGTGAGGGCGGCCGCGGTCATCAGGAAGGTTTTGAGAAGCTCGCGTCCAAAATAGAGGTGAAGGGTGCGCATGGGCAAGCGGAATGTACTTCAAAATGGCTGAGGCGCAAAGCGGATGGAGGCCACGGGTTGTGACGATGCACGGGGTTGCGATCCGCGATTCCGTCCTTTTTCAGAGGGTGGGTGTATCCTCCGTCGCGATTCTGATAGAATTCCGCTGACTTGGCGTCGCGATTGAAATTCGAGTCATCACGCTCGCATCGGCAAAAAAAATCAGCACTCGCCCTTTGGAAGAATCCTCTTAATCGTCGAGGATGCCTTTCTCGCCGATGGAGCGCCGCCGGACTGAAGTCCGGCGGCTCGTGCCGCAACGCCAATTATTCCGGGAGGACGCCACATAGATGGCAAGCATTACCAAGAACGCGCCGCGATCTGACCTCCTGCACAAATGGTCGATCCAGGATTCGCTCGACCTTTACAACGTGCGCAAATGGGGCGCGGGCTTCTTTTCGATCAACGAACTGGGGAACGTGTCCGTCAGTCCGCGCGGCGCCGACGGCCCGTCGTTCGACCTGAAGGAGCTTGTCGATGAGCTGAGCGAGCGGGAGATCGAGCTGCCCATCCTCATCCGCTTTTCGGACATTCTTCGCACCCGCATCGAGCAGCTTAACAACGCTTTCGCCAAGGCCTTCGCCGATCACCAGTACACCGGCCAGTTCATGGGCGTTTACCCGATCAAGGTGAACCAGCAGCGGCACGTCGTCGAGGAGATCGTGCGCTACGGGGAGCAATTCAAGTTCGGCCTGGAGGCGGGATCAAAACCCGAGTTGCTGGCGGTGCTGGCGGTGCTGGAGTCGCCCGAGCCGCTGATCATCTGCAACGGCTACAAGGACGTGGAGTACATCGAGACGGCGCTCTTCGGGACGAAGCTGGGCAAGACCGTCGTCATCGTCGTCGAGGAGTTCGGCGAGCTGCCGCGCATTCTGGAGCGGGCCAGGAGCCTGAACGTGCGGCCGAACATCGGCTTTCGTGCCAAGTTGGCGGCACGAGGCTCGGGCCGCTGGCAGGAATCGGGCGGCGCGAAGTCGAAATTCGGCCTGACCCTGACAGAGATGCTCCGCGGCATCGAGTTGCTGGAGCAGGCGGGCATGCTCGATTGCCTGGTGCTGACCCACTTCCATCTGGGCAGCCAGATCACCAACATCCGCATGATCAAGGACGCCCTGGCCGAGGGGAGCCGGATCTACACGGAGATGTCCAAGCTGGGAGCGGGGCTGCGCTACTTCGACGTCGGCGGCGGGATGGCGGTGGATTACGACGGCAGCTCGAGCACCTTCGATTCCAGCGCCAATTACACGATGGACGAATACGTCTCCGACG
>DATMEE010000426.1:0-16026 GCA_035557035.1 Phycisphaerae bacterium | reverse complement strand
GCGGCCCGGGGCCGCGCCGACGATCGACCAGTCGATGCAGACGGCCAAGCAATTAAACGTGGTGCCGGACATCACGAACAATGTGCTCTACATCCGCGCGCCGCAATACATGCTGGATGAGATTAGAAAAACGCTGGAGCGCGTCGACGTTGGTGAATGGAAACCGACCGAGCAGGAGCTCTTCAAGCTCAAGAACGCCAACGCCAATGCCATCGTCGCGACGCTGAAGCCCATCTTCCAGAAGATGATGGCCGACATCGCCAAGACCCAGCTTTACATTCCGGAAGAGGTCAAGGCCTCGCTCGAAGTAGACATTTTTCCCGACGTGCAGACCAACGCCGTCATCATCATGGGCGGCGAGGAGGGCCGCGCCCAGGCGCGCAAGCTGGTGCAGCAATACGACGTGACGCCGGAATGGCTCACCGAGATCATCCAGCTCAAGCACGCCAAGGCCGACGAAGTGCTGCAAACGGTGCAGATGACGCTGCAGCGGTCGATTGGAGCCGGTGCGGCCGCGGGCATGGTGCCGTCGGTGACGGCGCAAACGTCGACGTCGCTGCTCATCTCATGCGGGCCGGCCGAATTGCGCGAGGTGATGGCGGTGCTGGAGAAGATCGACATGCCCAATCCGGAGGCGCTGCAGCAGCACGTCATCAAGCTGGAATTCGCACTCCCTTCCGACATCGCCCAGACGATCACGCAGATTCTCTCCGGGACCAGCGCCGGCCTCGGCGGCGGCGCGGCGCCGCGCGTGGCTCAGACGAACCGGCCGATGCGCGGCCAGAAGGCGATGCCGGCGCAGGTCCGGCAGCTTCAGATGCAACAGCAACAGCAGCAGCAACAGCAGCAGATCGTGGCCATGGGCGGCGGGGCAGGGGGCAATGGCCCGCTGCTGCTTCCCGACGACGACGCCAAGGTGTTAATGGTTTACTGTGCCGAGAAGGACTGGCCGGAAATTGAAAAGCTCGCCAAGGACCTCGACGCCCAGGCGGCCACGATCAAGCCCCTGCTGCACACGATTGAGTTGAAGAAGGCCAACCCCGAGGACGTGGCCGCGATGGTGAACTCGATGTTCCCCGCGGGAACTTCCGCGCAGCCGCAGATTGTCACGGCCGACGTGTACAACAACACGATCCAGATTTTCGCCACGCCGGATTTCGTCGAGCAGGTCGTGCCGCTGATCGAGACGCTGGACATCAACGCCACGTCCGAGCTGACGGTCATCAAGCTGGAGAACTGCAAGGCCGACGTGATCGCGCCGATTCTCGCCCAGGCCGTGCCGGGGGCGACGGCGATCACTTCGCCGCAGGCCAATCGGCCCGTGCCGGGTCAGCCGGGCCGCCCTCAGCCTCGGCCGGCCGTGCCGGGCCAACCGCAGATCGCGCATCGCGGTGACACGAGCGTGCGCATCGTGGCAGAGCCGATCACCAATTCGCTGCTGATCACGGCGCCGCCGAAGGAGCTGGAGCAGATTCAGAAGCTCGTCGAGCAGATGGAGCAGTATCACCGCGAGAACCACGGTATAGAACGGGAGGTCATTGTCGCACTCGAGCATCGGCCTTCGGATGAAATTGCCACGACGCTTACGACGCTACTGGGTAGCGGATCGCCGACACCTCGCGCCGGCATGCCCGCGGGACAAGCTGTGGCGGGAGATCTCAATCCAGCCGGCGATCAGCTAAAGATTGTTGCAAACGGCGATCGCCTGATTCTCAAGGGGCCCGAAAGGCAGATTGCCAAGGCGCTGCTCATCATCGAGCGCATCGACGTGCCCGACCAGACGCCCGAAGCCCGGCAGTATGCGGTAAATGATGCTGAAACAGACGAGCAAAAGCTTCGGTCGATGCTCGCCGGACGCGTCGCGGCGGCGGCGGGCCGGCCAAACCCGATGACCAATCGCGGCCGGCCAGGCACGCCCGTGCAGGGTCAGAACGTACAGCAGATCACGATCCCGACGGGCCAACCGAACGCGGGCATTCAGATTTACGCGGACACCTATCAGAACACGCTGCTGATCACGGCGATGCCGAAGGAATTTCCGGAGATCGAGGAGATGCTCAAGGTCATCCTCAGCGATCCGCCCGGCACCCTTATCACCGGCGATGAGAAGAAGCCCGAGCAGTTCTTCATGGTGCGGCTCAAGTACAAGACGGCCTGGGACATCGAGTTCACCCTCGACGACCTGGTCAACACTGACGACCGCTCCGAGGTGGAGTTCATGGAAGGGCCGACGGAAAAGGACCTGATCGTCCGCGGCCACAAGCCGGGGCAGGAAGAGGCGATCCGCAATTACATCACCATGTTCGACGTGCCGGGCGAGGGGCAGGGCAAGGGCTGGAAGCGCCTCGGCGACGAGGACGACGCGCTGACGCGCTCGCAAATCGAGATGAAGCTGAAGCTGTTGAACAACCGCTCGCCCAACGGCCTGCCGATTGATTTCATTCCCGGCGCGACGGACGAGCGCGTGCAGGTGATCGACATTCACGAGGGCGAAGAACCGCCTGCGCCGGCGGCGCCCGCGGTTCCGGAATCGAATGGCACGATCACGCCGACGCAATCAAAAGAGGAACCCCCGTCGAATGAAGGCACGCCCGTTGGACTTGCGCCCTCTTCCCGCCGCGAAGCGGCGCGCCAACAGAGCCGCGCCCGTAAGGAAGCGGTCGGCGCTCCGATCGCGAGCGGCTCGATATGCAGGGGAACTCCGGCATCGCTTCCGTACTGGTTCATGCACGCACACGCGTCCTGGGCCATTGCTCAGGCCTCTCCGACGACGCAACCCAGCGTGAATGGAAACGGAACGCCGCTGCGTTTCATGGGCGAAACCACGGGCTCGATTCCCGGATCGACGCCGGATCGGGTGAGCATCATTCAGGACCCGGCCACGGGCCAGTTCATCATGGTCGGCCCGCCCGATGAATTGGAAGAATTGGAGCGGATCCTAATCCCGGACGACGAGGACTCGCCGACGGTCATTCGTCTATTCCCACTCAAGTACAGCGATGTCAACGACGCGGCACAGAAGCTGAGCCAGGTCTTCAACCAGCAGGTCGCTCCGCAGCAACCGCAACCGCAGCAGCAGGGCGGGCGGCGCCAGCAAAATCAGCAGCAGGGAGGCCAGCCGCAGATCGATCCACGCACGGGCCAACCGGTCGCGCAACCCCAACCGCAGCCTCAAGCGCCGCAGCAGCCGCAGGGACCTCAGATGGGCCGCGGCCGCGGAGCCTCGGCGGGCGCATTGCTCAAGGTCGTGCCGGACGAGCGCACCAAGTCGCTCTTCGTCATTGCGCGGCTTTCGGACATCCCGCTGATTATCGAAGTGCTGAAGATGATCGACACGCCCGTGGTCGAGTCGAAGAACATGCGCATCTTCCGGCTCACCAATCTCGAGGCCGAGCAGGTCGTCGAAAACCTTCGCGAAGTGCTGGGGATTTCCACCGCGGCGCCCGCCGGCCGCGGCCGGGGCCGTGCAGGTCAGCCGCAGCAGCCGCAGGGCGATCAGCAACAGGGCATCGAGCAGCAGATCGTCGGCCTGCCCGGCACGCAGGGCGGCACCACGGTGGCCGCTGACAAGATCAAGCTGACGGCCGAGCCGCAAACTAACATCATCATCGCCCAGGCGCCGTTGGATACGCTGGAAGTGATTGCCGGGTTGATTGAAGCGTTGGAGAAGGAGACGAACGTTCGCAAATGGGAGATGCGCTCGGTCAAGCTCGAGCACGCACGCGCGACGGACATCGCCGATATCGTCGATGATCTCGCCCGCGAGTTGCTCGCCGGCGGCGGCGGGGGGCAGCCGCAGGCTCAGCCGCAGGGTGGCCCCGGCGGCGGCCGTGGCAGAGGCCGCGGGGCGAATCGCGTTCACGTCGAGGCGGACTCGCGCACCAACAGCGTGATTGTCGCCGGCGAGAAAAAGGACCTCGATGTCTGCGAGCAGATCATCAAGGATTTGGACGTCGACGAGGGCGACAACGCCGTTCGGCAGTTCACCGTCAAGGGCACGCCGAGCGAAATCGTTCCCGCTTTGAAGGAACTGTTCGTCGGCAATCGCGGCGGCGGCGGGCGCGGGGGCAGCGAGGACGCGGACGTGATCATCACGGCCAACGACGCGACGCGCACGATTCTGGTCAAGGCGCCCGCCCCGCAGATGGCGGAGATCGAAAAGCAGATCAACGAGATGGACGACAAGGTCGAGTCAGCCCAGGCCCTGCGCACCATCAAGCTGATGGTCGCCAACGCCGAGGTCGTGGCGACGAAAATGACCGAGGTGTTCGCCCAGCCCGGAGGCGGCCGCGGCGCTCGCGGCGAAGTGACCATCAAGGGCGTCAAGGCCAACAACACGCTTTACGTTCGCAGCCCCGACGACATGTTTGAATCGATCAAGACCATCGCGCAGTCGATGGACGCCGCGCCGTCCGACGTGGGCGTCACGCGCTTCGTGCTGAAAAACGCGGTGGCCCAGGACGTGCACCAGCGCGTCACGCAGCTCATGATGCCAGCCATGGCGCTGGGCGGATCGGCGTCGACCATGAACCTCGACTTCGTGGGAATTACTCCCGATCCGCGCACCAACTCCCTCGTGCTCGTGGGCGGGCCGACCTCGGCCCTGCTGCTCAAGTCGCTCATCGACGAGATTGATGTCGCGCCGGAGACACCCATGGTCCGCTCCACCGCGGCCTACACCCTGCCGGCCGGGCAGGACGTGAACCAGGTCATGCAGAACATCAACCAGCTCTTCCAGGGCGTCAGCCCGCAAACGACCGGCGTCGAGGCGCCGAAGGTGACGGCCAACGTCGCGGCCAACCTGATCATCGTCGAGGCCAACGCCGATCAGCAGAAGAAGATCAAGGAAGGGATCATCGACCCGATCCTGAACAACGTGGATCAGAAGATCGACTACGTCTATCAGGTCAAGAATGCCCAGGCGACTTTACTGGCCAACACGGTGATGTCGCAGGTCCGGCTGGTCTTTTCGCCAATCGCCGGCAAGTATCCCGTCAACATCACCGGCGACGACGGGGCCAACACGCTGCTGATCAACTCATCCGAGCCTGACTACAAGACCGTGATGGCGATGATCGAGCCGCTCGACGTTGAGCCCAAGGACCGCATCACCCGCGCCTTCAAGGTCAACTACGTCGCCCCCTGGACGCTGGCCAACATCATCAACCAGCAGTACGCCACCACCATTCGCAACCCCAACGAGCGCGTCACCGCGGCATTCGAAGATGGGACGATGTCGATCATCGTCACCGCCAACGCCAAGAACATGGAGCAGATCGCGAAGCTCATTGAAGAGACCGACGTGCAGGGCAAGCCCAAGGAGACGCGATTCATCGCCGTCAAGCAGGCCCGGGCCGACGACTTGCAGCGGGCCCTGGATGCATCGCTGCGCGGCCGAATGCCGGTCCAGCGCAGCGGGCAATACCCGTTCAACATCACCGCTGACCCGTCCTCCAACACGCTGGTGGTGACGGCGGAGAGTCACCTGTTTCCGGACATCGAGGAGCTGGTCAAGCAGCTCGACGTGCCCACGATGGGCACCGCCGACATCGAGCGCAAGACGATCACCCTGACCTACGCCGATCCCGGCGCCGTCGGCAACAACATCCGCCAGAGCTTCGCCGCCATCGGCCGCAACCCCTCGCCGCGCGACGTGGTCACGGTCACGGAGAACTGGACGACCAACAGCGTCTTCGTCACCGCGTCGCCGGAGAACATGACAAAGATCGAGGCGCTGGTCACGGAGATGGACGGCACGCAAACGGGCGGCGCGCGAATCAACCGCGTGATCGAGGTGACCAACGCGAACCCGAACGACGTGGCCCAGGCGGTGCAGGCGATTTTCCAGGACGTGTATCGCAACCGCCGCCAGCAGACGCCGCCGACGGTGAAGGCGATTCCCGGCACGTCGAAGATCATCGCCTTCGCCAATGAGGAGGAGTTCAAGCAGATCGATGACCTGATCAAGAAGGTGGACATCGAAGGCGGCCGGACGATTCACACCATCATGATGCCCGAGCAGGTGCCCGCTCGCACGGTGTCCGAAACGATTACGCGCCTGGTTGGCACGCGCGGCGGCGCGGCGAGCGACGGTCCCAAGGCGGAATACCACGAGCCGACCAACACAGTTCTAGTCAGTGCGACGGATGCAGAATTTGAGAACATCAACAAGCAGGTCATCGAGCCGCTGACCAAGACGACGGCGATCGGCACGCTGAACTTCTACAAGATTCCGCTGAAATTCGCCGTGGCGAACGAAGTGGCCCAGACCCTTCAGGAGTTCTTTGACAAGAAAGCCGGCATTGCGCGGCAGGGCAATCTGCCGCCGTGGATGCGCAGCAACACGAGCGAACAGCGCGAAAACCAGGTCACGGTCATGGCCGAAACCGGCAGCAACACGTTGCTGGTCTATGCCACCGAGACGACCAAGGCGCTGATCGATGACCTCATCAAGGACATCGACGTCGATCGTACCGAGGGCCAGTCCATCGAGATGATCGCGCTGCAGTATGTCGATGCGCAGGAAATGCTCGATGTCATGACCGAAGTGCTCAAGGTGCAGAAGCGCACCTCGGCCGAGGATCGTGAGCCGATTCCGTGGTGGATGGATGCCCGGCGGGAGGAGGAGGAAGAGGAAGTCGTTCTAGCCGGCGGGATGCGCTTGAAGGCCATCGAGAGCTCGAATTCGCTGATCGTAAGCGGCAAGACCGAATCAGTGGCCGATGCGGTGACGAAGATCAAGGAGCTGGATGTCCCCACCGGCGTTGACAAGCCGGAAGTGTTCGTTGCGAGCAATGGCAATGTGACGGACATGGCCGAGACGCTGAAGAAAGTGTTCGTCGAGGGCCGCGAGCCGGCCGGCCGCGGGGCGGCAGCGGCGCAGAAACTGACCATCGTGGCCGACGAAACCGCGAACAAACTTATTGTTCGCGGCAAGACCTCGGACGTGAACGCCGTGCTGGAAATGGCGAAGCAGATGGACGAGGGGATTGATTCAACGGATGTTGGAATGCAGCTCGTTCAGGTGCCGCCGGGGCAGAACGTCGAAGTCCTCGCCCGCGACGTGCAGGATCAGATCAATAACGCCGAGCGGAACAAGGCTCAGCGCCTCACCGGCTATAAGGCCGACCTGGTCACGATTACACCAAACACCCGGGCAAACGTTTTGATGATCAACGCCTCGAAGGCGAATCTCGAACAGGTGAAGCGCACGGTGCAAGACCTCGTTGCGATGGGGCCGGCCGGCGGGCAGACGACCGTGCTGATCCCGATCAGCGAAAAGCTGTCTCCCCAGCAGGTGCAGGATTTGATCCGGCAGATGCAGGAAGGGCAGAACGGCAGCGGTTCCTCCGGCAATCGCGGCGGCCGGCGCGGTGATGCGACGTGGACGCAGCATCGGCGATACGAACGACTGATCGATGAATCATCCGTTCAGGGAAAATCGAAGCGGACGCGTCGTGCCACGACGGTGGCGGCGACGATGCCGATTCTGATGATGCAGCTCGCATTTTCGACCGCGGTCGCGCAGTCGCCGCCGCCCAAGGAACCCGATGCGAATCGGCCGCGGATCGCCCGCATTCGGCCTCGCGAGACCACCACTCAGCCGGCCACAACACAGAATAGCTCTAAGGCGGATGCAGCTTCGCTGAGCGACACGCTTCGCGCCGCCATGCAGAAGCAGCCCGAGCGACCCCTTGCCCAGTCCGCAGGATCGCGTCCGCCAATCGTCAACCCGCGCCCCACGACCACCGCGCCCGCGGAGCGCGGCATGCCGGTGAACCGGTTCATTGACGCGACCACCAAGCCCTCGGACTTCGCCAACTGGTCGCCCGAGGCCCGCGAAGCATTGCGGCTGACCGGCGCCGACGTGACGGTTTCCGAGGCCGGTCCCGGAATGCTCTCGGTTCAGGGCCTGGAGTCTGACGTCGCGACCATACAGCAGTTGATCCGACTTCTCGAACAGTCCGTTCCCGACAAGCGGGTCGAGTATTTCCGGCTGAAGAACGCGAGTGCCACCGACCTGGCGACGACGTTGTCGCAGGTCTTTCAGCGCCTCGAGCAGAGCGGCGCGGGCCAGCCGCTGCCGCAGAACAAGGTGGACATCATTCCCGACTCGCGGACCAACGGTCTCTACGTCGCCGCCTCCGACGACAAGATGGAGCAGGCCCGCACGCTGATCACGCAGGCGGACACGGCCGTGGACGTCGGCAGAATCTCCCGCGCGTTTGTGTTCAAAAACCGGCGCGTGAGCGAATCGGGCGAAGTGCTGAAGAAGCTGATCGACGCCCACTTGAAGCAGCGCGGTCTCGCGCCGTCGCTGATTTCCATGGAGATCGACCCACACACGAACACCGCGTTCGTGACGGCCGGCGAAAGCGATCTTGAGACGGTAGCGGGCTTCGTGAATCTGCTCGACGCGCCGATTCCGGAAGACGACGACGAGACCCCGGCCGCCGGGGGGCAGGGCCGGGCGGACATCATGGTCGTGCCCCTGCGGGTCGCCAAGGCGGACACGCTGGCGACACTGCTGTCCGGCCTGCTGCAGAAGGCGGCGACGGGCGACACGCCGATGAAGGACTTCATCCGGCGGCTGCGCCTGCTGGACCAGAACGGCATTCCGCTGGCCACGATCGACCTGAACAAGCCGATTTTCGTGTTCGGCGATCCGGACTCGAACTCGCTGATGATCGCCAGCACCATCGAGAATTGCCTGATCATGAAGCAAGTGGCGATGGCCTTCGACGTCGAGCCGGCCAAGGCCGAGGTCGTCACGCGTATTTACAACTTGAAGTATGCCGACGCCGAGGAACTCGCCACGCGGCTCAACGACGTGCTCACCGATAGCGAGCAGCTCACCAAGCGGCCGGGGCAGGGCGATCCCAAGGGCGTGCCCGAGGGTCCGGCCGGCGCGCTGGTGTACGAAGCGGTGGTCAAGGCCGATCCGCGGACGAACCAGGTGGTCATCGTGGGCCGCCCCAGCGCGGTCGATGTGTTCGACAACCTCATCAAGAACCTGGACGTGCCCGGCAGCGGGGTGATGCCGTTCGAGATCGTGAAGCTGGAGTTTGCCAGCCCGACGGCACTGGCCACGGCGTTGACTGAGATGCTCGACAAGCGCAAGGAGACCATTCCCGGCGCGACCGAGAACGTGACGAAGAATGAAACCGTCATCATCACGCCCGATGCCCGCTCGCAGACGCTGATCATCGCGGCGAAGCGCGAGCGCATGGAAGAGTTGAAGAGCCTGGTGAAACAGCTCGACGTCAGGGCGTCGGCGCTGGTCGAGAATATTCGCACCATCTCGTTGAAGAACAGCAACGCCACTGAGCTCTCGGAGAAATTGAAGGACCTCTGGACCCAGACCCGCGAGCAGCGCGAGGGGGGCGAGTCCACCCCGCTCGGCCTCGAAATTCCCGCCATCGTGGCCGACGAGCGCAGCAATTCGCTCATCGTGTCGGCCAGCCTGAGCGATTTTGAGTCGATCAAGGGCGTCGTCGACAAGATCGAGAACCTCGAACTCAACCCGATGGCGAACATCTACATCGTCCGCCTGAAGTACAACTCCGCGTCGCAGCTTTCCGAAGCCCTGCAAAGCCTGTTCCAGGCGCGGGCGGAGATGCGCGACGTGAGCGGCGAGGTGCGGCCGGAGGATAAGGTCACGATCGAAGTCGACGAGACGACGAACTCGCTGCTCGTGGCGGCCTCGCGCGAGAACTACGAAGTGCTGATGGACAAGGTCCGCGAGCTGGATGTTGAAGTCGGCGTGATGGGTCAGGTCGAATTCTTCCCGAATGAAAACGTGAGCGCCTTTCGCGTGAAGGAAGTCATCGACACGCTGTTCGAAGAGCCGCCGTTCCGACCGGGCGCCGCGCCCGAGGGCGAAGGGGCCGAGCTGCGCGAGCGGGTGACGACGGTCGTCGATGACCGGTCCAACACGCTCATCGTCACGGCCAGCCCGGAGAACATGGCGATCATTCGCGAGATTCACAAGCGGATGAACAGCCTGACTTCGCCGTGGGACATGAAAGACAGCCGCGTTGTCCAGTTGCAGAATGCGGATGCCGTGCAAGTGGCAGCGCAGGTCGAGGACTATTTCGACCGGCTGGAGGAAGTGAACCAGGGCGAGGAAGCCGCCGCGGCGCGATACTCGGTGCGAATTCTCGCGGATGAGAAGCGAAACCGCGTCATCATCGGCGGCACGCGCGACGGCATCCAGCGGGCGCTCGACCTGATCGAGCAGCTCGACGTGCCCGCGGGCGAGCCGAACCAGCTCATCAAAGTCTACAAGATCAACGAAGCGCCGGCCCAGAAAGTCGGCGAGATGATCAAGAACATCTTTCAGGAGCGCAATCAGCCGCGCGGCGAGACGGGCGCCCAGGTGCCGGACATACCGGTCACGATCGAGACCAACGACGCGGCCCGCACCATCGTGGTGAATGCGTCGCGGCTGGATCACGCCCTGATTGAGGAACTGATCAAGCAACTCGATCGGCCCAGCGCGCTGCTGGACATGGTCAAAGTGTTCCCGCTCGAACGCGCCCGCGCCGAGCGCATCAAGGAGATTCTCGACGAGGTCTATCAATCCGCCGGGGCCGACGCCGAAGGCGGCCAGGCCGTCGCGGTCGTCGCCGACGAGCGAACCAACTCGGTCGTCATCGCCGCGCCGCCGGGGGAGCTGACGAACATCCAGACGATCATCGGCCGGCTGGATAACGCGGACATCGCCGGCGTCGTCGAGGTTGGCGTGTATCCCTGCGAGAACGAAGACGCCGAGAAGATGGCGGAAATCCTCACGCAGATCATGATGGGTGAGGGCGGGGAAGGGGGCGGCGGGGCTGAAAAAGAGTTTCTTCCGTCGGCCGCCACGAAGTCGATGATTTTCCACGGCGTCGATCGGGCAGGCCAGGAGCGGGTCTTGCAGACGTTGCGGGAAAACGTGCAGATCACGTTCAACGCGCGGAGCAACAGCGTCATCGTCGTGGCGCCTCCCGCCACGCAGAAGATCATCAAGGAGCTGATCGAGAAGCTCGACGGCATCGAGAAGAAGGAAGTGCTCGTCAAGGTCTTCGTGCTTCGCCACGCGGATGCGACCAAGACCGTCGAAATCCTGGAGAAGATGTTCGCCCAGGAGGAAGGGTCGGGCGACCAGGCGGAGTTCCAGGAAGGCCGCGAGCTGAACGTCGAGGGCGGCGGCAGCGCGTCGAGCGGCACGCCGACGGCGTTCTCCCAGGAAGGCGAGGCTTCGCGCGGGACGTTCGGCAAGCCCAAGACGACCTTCGTGCCCGACGAGCGCACCAATGCCATCATCGCGGCAGGCTGGCCCGCTGACATCGACGTGGTCGCCGACATCATCGACCAGCTCGATTCGCGCGAGGTGCCCGAGCGTGAAAGCCTCGTCTATACGGCCGTGAACATGAAGGCTGTTGACATGCAGTCGGCCCTGGACTCGTACTTCCAGGCCGAGAAGAGCGTTTTCGATAACGTGGGCGACACGGTTTCGCCGCAGCAGAAGATGGAGCGCGAAGTCTCGGTCATCGCCCACGAAGAATCGAACCAGCTCATGGTGTCGGTCAGCCCGCGGCAGAAGGAACGCGTCCTGGCGCTTATCGAGCAGATCGACGCCGCCCCGCCGCAGGTGATGATTCAGGTGATGATCGCCGAAGTCACCCTCGACGATCGCTTCGAAATGGGCCTCGAGTTCGCCCTGCAGGAACTTCGTTTCAGCGAGACCGCGGTGGCCGGCGGCAACGGCGTTTTGCAGAGCAGCCACTTCGACGTGGTGGGCGGCACGGATCTCGGCGCGGCCGGCTCGGGGCTCGGCGGCTTCAGTTTCACCATCACCGGCGAGGATTTCAACTTCCTGATGCGGGCCTTGCAATCCGACAGCCGCCTCGAAGTGATTCAGCGGCCGATGATCATGTGCCAGGACAACCAGATTGCGAACATCAGCATCGGCTCGCGCGTGCCGGTTCTCCAAGGGACCACCACCGGCGGCGCCACCGGCGGCACGGTTCAATCAACGGTGACATACGAAGAGGTCGGTGTGATTCTCGACGTGGAACCGAACATCAACCCCGATGGCTGGGTGTATCTCAAGGTCGCTCCCGAGATTTCAGACATTGCTGAGGGGACCATTCAGATCGGGCCCGGCGTCTTCGCGCCGATTTTCACCAGCCGCAAGGCCGACACGTTCGTGGCAGTGAAGGACGGCGAAACCGTCGTCATCGGCGGATTGATTACCACCACAGACTCGGAAAGTGAGTCCAAGGTGCCGCTCATCGGCGATATCCCCGGGCTGGGGGCGCTGTTCCGAACCACCACCCGCATCAAGCGCAAGACCGAGCTGCTCATCGCCCTGACGCCGCGCATCATTCGCACGACGGAGGACGGCTATCGCATGAGCATCGAGGCGCGGGACCAGTCGGGCATCATCACCGACACGATGAAGTCCAGCCCGCTCTTTGAGGGCATTCAGCTCACGCCGGAGCAGGAGTTCGAGATTCACTCCATCGAAGACATGCCGGCCGAAGCAGATGTCATCGATCCCCCAGCCGAAGGCGGACCGGTCGAGGAATTGGACGTCAAACCGACAAACTACAAGCCCAAGCCCGAACCGGAGAACAAGCCGAAGTATGGCCCGCAGGTTCCGAAGTATGGCCCCATGGTTCCCGACGAAGTCGATGACGACGTGGTCGCGCGACGCACGCGAGATCGAATGCGAAGCCCGGCCGCGGCGGGACCCTAATCGCGATGTGGATGTGTGCCGCCGCCCACTCCGTTTAGCCCGCCCGGGGCCTGGAGTTTGCGACAAAACCGTACAAGCCGGGAAAAACCCTTCCGGTTGGAAAAGAGTTCATCTGTGAAGTTTGGCTATACCGTTCGAATGTCAGCGGGGATCAAAAGTGCCTCATGCGCGGCAGCGATTGTTGTGTCCTGCCTCTGTGCCTGCAATCAGCCCCAGCAACAGCAGCAGCAGATGATGGTGAATCAAAAGGCGTCAGCTCCTCCGCCTCCTCCGCCGGAGGTCTATGTGCCCGCCCAGAACCTCGAACCGAACATCGTCCGGGTCAACAAGATTTTTGAAAGCTTCCCCTGGCTGAGCTTCGGCAACGACGGCAGCGGCAAAATCGACGGCTTTAAATGCGCTGTGTATCTCGAAAGCGCGAATAGCCGCAGCAAGGGTGTCTTCGGCTATGGCACCCTGGTCGTGACGATGTACCGCATGGACCGCGACGCGGCCGGCGGCGAAGTCGCGGCGCCGGTTCAGGAGTGGCAGCTTCCGCCGGAAGAGGCGTACGTGTATCAAGGAAAAAGCCCGACCTCGCTGGGTTGGGGATATGGGTTGCGCCTCCGCTGGGATGATCGCGTGCAGGTCGGCGGACGGGTCGTGGCGATCGTGATCAAGTTCATTCGCGAGGACGGTCGCGTAGTCAGTTCCTCGCGAAAGGTGCTGAAGGTGCCGTTGACGGGAAACCAGGCGGCGCCCGTGCCGATGTCGCGGCGAAGCGGGCGAAACTGAGCCGCGCGAAAACAAGCGCCGCGCCATTGAACAGAGTCGCGCCCGTAAGGAAGCGGTGAGCGCCCGAAACTCGCGAGCCTCTGATACCTTGAAAAGCATTCGACACGATCGCGAATGAAATCCCCGCATCTTGGTCGGGGTTAGCAAAGGGTGATGCATGGAAGCCAACAACGCCGGGAGCCGCGACATTGCCCGCGAAAGCCTGACGGCGCTGGACGTGCTGCGCACCGCGAAGAACGCCTTTTTCTGGCTGGCGCTGATTGCGATCGCGCTTCATTTCATCGCCTGGTTCGGGGCCAGTTCGCGTGGATCGGACGATGCGGGGGCGCTTCGCCAGGAATCAGAGACGCCGGGCCTGACGACACCGGCCGGAAACGAATCTCGGCGAGATGACTGGCCGGAACCCTTCACGCGCGCCGTTGAATCACGGTTGTCGCTGATCGCCTTCGTGGGGCGGGCGTCGGTGCTGGTGTGTGCCGGGGCCTACGTCATCTGCCTTCTGGTGAGTCTCGTGGGACGCGTCGGCGGCACCGTCGGCTTTACGAAGGCCTGCATCTGGTCGCTGGCGGCGCTGGCGATGGTGACGCCCTGGGTCGGGGCGGACGCGCGGCAGTTGACGGCCTTTCGCTCGGCATTTTACGCCGAGGACGAGCTTTTCACCATTGGTGACGGCTTGGTATCGCTGATTCGGTTTGTCCTGTGTCCGCTGCTGGTGATCATCTTTCTGGTTTTCGCGCAATTGCAGTTCCGCACTTCGCACCGGCGCGTGTCCGTTCCCACCACCGGACGATTGTCCATTCACGAGGTCTGACCATTCCCGCCGCGCTGGAAAGTGCTTCTCCTCGCGCCTCCGTCGCAATCACGGGCGACGTACCCGGCGGCCGAGGACTTCGCGTCGCGCTGATCTTTCTTTGTTTCGCAGGCCTCCTGGTGGCGGCCGTGCTTTCGCGCATGGCGCTGCCGACGAGCGATGGAGAAAGCTCTCTCAGCTCGGTGCTGTGCCGGCCGACGGCCAGCGTGAACTGCGATTACGTGCTGGGCAGCGCCTATGCCAAGATCGGACCGGTTCCGTCGGCGTTCGCGGGAATGTTCTATTTCGCGTTCCTGCTGCTCTGGTTCGCGGTCGTGGGAATTCCCAATCGGGCCGGACGGGCGTGGCATTGGATTCCGCTCGGACTGACGGCGCTGGGCATGGCGGCGTCGATCTGGTTCACGTACGTGATGGCGGTGCGGCTGCCGGTGTGGTGTCCGTTGTGTGGCATCTTTCACGCGATCAACGCCTGCGTGTTCGCGCTGACATGCCTCGCCTGGAGGCGCCTCCGTAGCGTCGACAGGCGCGTTTACGCAGCGGCGGGGAGCGCTGCGGCCGCGTCAGATTCCGGCGCGAGCTATCCATCGGCTGCGCGGGCGGGTGTCACCGCCGGCGCGGCGCTCGCGGCCGGCGTGATCCTGCTCCTCGGCGCCTATGCCCTGACGCATCAGATCAATTCCATCCGCTATCATCGCGAGCTGCTCAGGATCAAGAACGACGTTGACTACATCGTGTGGCGGCACGGGCGCGAGCCGCGGCGCGAGATCGGGGTCGGACCCGCTGATCTGGTGCTCGGCGATCCCAACGCGACAAACACGCTTGTCGTGTTTTCCGATTTCGAGTGCCACGCCTGTGCCGGATTCCACAAGAACGCGGCAGGCCTGGTTCGCACGTTTCCCCAGGTGCGGTGCGTGTTCAAGCATTTTCCAATGTCGCGGGAGTGCAATCCGGGTGTGCCAAAATCGATGCACGTCTTCGCCTGCGACGCGGCGAGGGCGGCGGCCGCCTTCAACCGGCTTGTGGAGGCGCAGGAAAAAAGGGAGCAATTCTACACGGCGCTCTACCGGCAGCGAGAGCGGCTTGCCGAGCGGCCCTACGCGCGGCTCGTCCTGGAAGTGATGGGCGCATCGACGTTCAACCCGAGGAATTACGAAGAGCGTTTGAAGTCCGCGGAGGTCTTGGGACGTGTGCAGGCCGACATCGAGCTAGCGCGGGTGCTGGGAGTCGAGGGAACGCCTACAATCTTTCTTAACGGGCGCCGCCTGGAAAGCTGGGGAATTCGAAAGACAGAGCGCGGAAGCGAGCCGGACGCCGAAAAAACCGCCGCACTTTGGAAGTCGTTGCTGAACCCAAACGCAAATCAGAATGGAGTCGATTGATGAACTGTTTCAATAAGCGGATGCCATGTCTCTTGACGATGTGTTTCGCCGTATGCTTCGCGGCCGGGTGCCACGAAAAAGAACATCGCATGGAGGAGCGCGGACGGCGGATTCGCGTGCGGGCGCCGTTTGCTTCTGTAGACGTATGGGTTCCGGAGGACGACGGGGACGATACGCGGGTGAAGGTTAAGGTGGACGATTAATCGGCCAGCACTTCGCAGCAGCGATGCAGATTTCCGACAATACCCCTGCCTTGTGGGGTGATATGCCCCCGCGTCACTGCCCAACACTTGTCATCCTGGAAGTGCTGCTCTGAA
>DATMEE010000425.1:0-18329 GCA_035557035.1 Phycisphaerae bacterium | reverse complement strand
GGGGAAGGCCGCAGAGAAGCTCTTGACCTGCGAGGACTGCAAGTCCGCGACGACATCGATATCGTAGGTGAATCGCGGTTCGCCATAAGCCGTGGAGGCCACCGACCCGGTCACGATGTAACGAATTTGAAGTCGCTCAAGCACGGCCACTAGCAATCGCAATAAGCTAGATTGATCCATGCGAAATTCGTCTCGCGACTTCGCGGTCCAGCCTGGACTCTTCCCAATCCGGATGCTCCCCCTTCAGGGTGTTGCGAATGAGAGACCGCGCGAAGTGAAACATCTGATTGGCAATCGCAAGCCGATCCGCGGGGGTCTTCTCCGCGAGAATCCGCGCGACCTCATCGGAGACGACTTCATCCTTCGGCCATCTTCTCATCAGTGATAGCATAGGCTCGACCCGGCCATTATGGAATTCTACAGGGTCGCCGCGTGTATGCGTGCGAGTTCGGCGAGCTGATTGATGAAAAGAACTACAGGGCTGGGTGTCTTGAGCCGCGATCGCCGGCTGGATCCCTTTGGACAGATCTGCTCATGGATCACCTTCCTCTCGATGCCCTGTTTCCAGGGAGTGCATTATCAACAAGTCCGTTTGCGGCGGGGTGTTGTCAAAGTAGACGGGTTCGGCGGCAAAAAATCCCCATTTTTCAGCCTTTTTTTGAAGAATCCTCTTGCATTTCCCTTGTTTTTCCCTCATTTTACCGCCGAAGTTGCATCCGCGTTGGAGCAAACGGCGGCAAATCGCGGCACAGGGGTGATCGCGGCGGCCGCTGGAAGAGTCGAAAATCCGTTTTTTGAAAGGACTGCGCCATGGCCAAGAAGAACACAGGAAACAAGGGTAAGCAGATGAACATGAAATTCTCGCCGGCGCCCAAGGTGCGAACCAAGGGCGAAATCTACAAGACGCTCAGCGAGGCCACCGGGCTGTCGCGGCCGCAGATTGTGTCGCTCTTCAGCGGCATGTCGGCGATGATCGAGGCCGACATCAGCCGCAAGGGGCCGGGCATCTTCACCGTGCCGGGGCTGCTGAAGATCAAGCGCATTTCCAAGCCGGCGACGAAGGCCCGCCGCGGGATCAACCCCTTCACGAAGGAAGAGCAGATGTTCAAGGCCAAGCCGGCCCGCAACGTGGTGAAGGCCCAGGCGCTCAAGAGCCTGAAGGAAATGGCGAACAAGTAAGTCGCGCAAGCCCCCGCACTTCCCCGCAACGGCGGCCAGGCAGTGCGGGATTCTGAAAGAAGCCCCGGACATGGCAAAGCCCGGGGCTTTTTGCATGATGTGGAGAGGCTTTTGACGAACCGCGGAGCAAGATAAGATAGACGGCATGGCGGTGGAGACCCACAAAATCCTTGTTGACACGCAGGGTGCGAACCAGGTCGTCGATCTCACGCCCAAGCTCGTCGAGGTGCTGAATCTCTCCGATGTCACCGAGGGCATCGTCACGCTCTTCGTGCTCGGCTCCACCGCCGGCATCACCACCACCGAATACGAGCCGGGGCTGGTCAATCACGATCTCAAGGCCTGCTTCGAGCGCATCGCGCCCGACGACGCCAAGTACGCCCACGAAGAAAAATGGCAGGACGACAACGGCCACTCGCACGTGCGCGCCACGCTGCTGGGCCCGAGCCTGACGGTGCCGATCCGCGACCGCAAGCCGACCCTGGGCACCTGGCAGCAGATCGTGCTGATCGATTTCGACACGCGGCCGCGGCAGCGGACGATCGTGGTGCAGCTCATGGGCGAGTAGCGCGGGCACGTTGGAATGAAAGAGATGGAAGAACCGTCGCGAACGCCGGCAAACATTTTCCGGGTTGATGATCGTGAACACAGTCCTGATCGCCGGCCTGCGCGGGCTACATCGATGAACAAATTGGCATAGGAGAAGGCTATGAAAGGTCTCGTCATCCTTTTCGTCATCGGAGTTCTCGCCGCGATCGGCTCAGTGTTTGTATTAAAGGAGGCGGCGTCGGATGACTCGCGCCCGATCGCCATGGGCTTTGACGCGCCGGGCAACGGCGAGATCGAGATGAACCTCGTCGTCAACATGGTGCACGTCAAGCAGGATCCGCCCCGGCAGGATCCCAACTCAAACAAAGTATACTGGAACGAATGGGTCGACGAGCACTTCAAGATTTATGACAGCCGACGGCAGGCTGTCGAGCTGAGCCGCGTGGGAAGCACCACTTTGATTCCGCCCGACAAGCTCGGCGCCGGCGTGGAATTTTTCCTCAAGGGCATGCTTAAGCCCGGCGAAGAGTACCAACTCGATCTCACGCCCATCCCCTCCGAGGGGAAAATCTATCGCTGCACGTTCACGGCCCCAAATAAGAAAGATACGATGCGCCCCAATTTGGACCTGGTCGATTGATCGGCCCGCTCACGGGGTCATTGGTTGGCTGCGCGGGAAAGTTGTGGGGTGGTCAGCAGGTTAAACCACTATTTCGCTCGCGCTCTCAACCGTCCGCCGAGACGGCGGACGCTACACGTTGAAGCGGAAGTTGATGATGTCGCCATCCGCGACAACGTAGTGCTTCGGCTCCAGCCGCACTTTGTTGGCCGCTTTGGCGCCCTTCATGTCGGCGTGGGCCTTCAGGTCGTCGAATGCCACGATCTCGGCACGAATGAAGCCGCGTTGAATGTCGCTGTGAATCTTGCCCGCGGCGTTCACGGCGTCGGTGCCCTTCACAATGGTCCATGCCCGCACTTCGTCGGGACCGCAGGTGAGAAACGACAGCAGGCCGGCCGCCTCATAGCAGGAGCGGATCAGCCGCGTGCCCGCCGGCTCGGCCAGTCCCAGATCGGCGAGAAAGGTCTTGCGGTCTGCGGCGTCAAGCTGAGCGATTTCGGCCTCGATGTTTGCTGCCAGGGCGATGGTCGCCTTGGCGTGGTCGTGCTGGAAGGGGGGCGGTGCGGCGATTTTGTCCTCGCCGACGTTGATGACGACGAGCACCGGCTTGAGGGTGAGAAAGCCGAAGCTCGCGGCCAGCCTGTGCTCATCCTCATTCTGCATCGCGCTGAGCACCGGCGCTTCGCTCTCCAGCGCCTTCTGCACGCGCTGCATCATGGCCAGCTCGCGAATTTCCTGCTCCCGCGTCTTGCTCGGCTTCTGCGCTGATTTTTCGAGCTTGACGATGCGGTTCATGACCTGTTCGAGGTCGGCGAAGATCAACTCCGTGTTCAGCTCTTCCAAGTCGGCCTTGGCGTTGACGCGACCGCGATAGGGCACGACGGCATCCGACTCGAAGCCGCGAACGACCATCACCAGGCCGTCGCACTTGCGGGCCTCCTGCGTTCGGCGGCGGAAGTCGGCCTGGCCGGCGGCGTCGGCCAGCGAAGCGCCGGGGATGTCGAGAAACTCGATGTTCGCTCGCGTGTATTTCTTCGGCTTGTAGAGATCCGCGAGATAGTCCAAACGCGAATCGGGCACGCCGACGCTGGTGAGCTGCTCGGCCATCGACAGGCTGGGGTCGGCGGGTTTGCCGGTGAGCGCGGAAAAGAGGGTGGATTTGCCGGATTGCGGCGGGCCGATGAGCGCGAATCTCATGTGACGGGTGTTCCTTTCGAGACTGGATTGTAGCAGACGAAGCCGGGCAGTCGAGATGCGCGAACAACGCGCGTCGTTCCATCGCCATGATGTCAACCTGGTAACGAAACGAACTGTTCGCCGCATTTGCGGAGGATTCGCCCCACTTCGCCCCGAATGGGGCGACGGGTTGTAGCGACGGGTGTAGCGAAGCGGAACCCGTGGATTTATTACGCCCGACTATGGTGGGCTCCGAAGGAGCGGCAGAGTCGTCGATATGACACTGTTTGCGCCGTGGTGCGCAACGCTCTTCAGATCGGGGTAACTTCAAACTTCGGATTGATTTCAACGAGTCCGCCGCTGGTGGGCTGCCCGCGAATGAGAAATCGCGCCTCGGCGGCGAGAGGCCGTGGCCGCTCCGCTTCGCAAATCATCGCATACTCGGCCGGCGGAAGGTTCAGGGTCAACATCGCGCCGCACGCCGAATGTCCGCGCGCGCGAAGCCGCCCGATGCGAGATCGAAACACCTCGGCATTGTCGCGCTGCCGCATAATGCTCAGCGAGAATTCCGCATTGGACCCAATCGCGGAATGCTCCGCACGAAGTTCCACTTCAACTCTGTCTCCGGGATCGAAGGTTTGCGACATCACGCCGGCAGCATTGATGAGCCGGAGACTGAAACCGGAATCAGACGTGCCTGCTGTGCGGTGGGAAATCTTTTCGACGCACGCCGCGTGGTATCCGGCGACGGCCTCGACGGACGCGCCGCTGAAGACGGCGCGGCCCTTGTCCAGCAGGATCGCGCGGTCGCAGAATGACGTGACCGCCGTGAGATCGTGCGACACGAATACAATGGCAGTGCCGCCTCGGAGAAACGACCGCATTTTGTCCATGCAGCGGGCGCGGAAGACGCGATCGCCCACCGAGAGCACTTCATCGACCAGCAACACGTCGGGCTCGGCGTGCGCTGCCACCGCGAAACCCAGGCGGGCGTGCATGCCGCTGGAGTAATGCTTCAAGGGGGCGTCGAGAAAGTCGGCGATGCCGGCGAATTCGACGATGTCTCCGAATACCGCGCGGGTTTGCTTTCGCGTGAGGCCGAGGACCGAAGCGTTTAGAAAAATGTTTTCGCGGCCAGTGAGGTCGGGATGAAATCCGGCACCGAGTTCGATGAGGGCCGAAAGGCGTCCCTGAATGGTGATGGCGCCCTGCGTGGGCGGCATGATCCCGGCGAGCAACTTGAGAGCGGTGCTTTTGCCTGCGCCATTGGGGCCGATGAGGGCCAGTGATTCGCCGGACCGCAGCGAGAAAGAAAGATCGCGAAGCGCCCAGAACTCAGTGCAAACGGCCTGCTTCCCCGCGAGGCGGAATCGCTTGGACACACTTTGGAAGTCGACGGCGTGAGTCATATTGCTGGCACTACAGTCGTGTCAGATTATTTCAGCAAAGCGGTGCTCGCGATTCCGGAACCAGTGCCAACCGCCGAGCAACGCCGCAACCGAAACCGTCGCCGCCCAAAGAAAACCAAGATCGAACGGCGAACGGCCGGCAATCAGGCAATCACGATAACCGCGAATGAGCGGCGTCATCGGGTTGACTTGTATCAACAGCCGCTTCCAGCCATCGGTCGCGTCGAGCTGGTATATCACGCAGGTGATGAACATCCACAATTGGATGATCGAGCGAAACAGAAATCCCACGTCGCGATAGAACAAATTGGCCATCGCGAGAATCAAGCCCAGGCCCACCATGAACGTCAGTTGAACGGCCATCACGATGGGAAGACAGAATACGGCGGGACTGAATTGATAACGCCATCCCGTGCCGACCAGGTGAAGCGCTGCGCCATACGCAGCGAGCACCACCAGCCCTACCAGAAAATCGACCAGCGAGCTGATGATCGCCGAAATCGGAAAGACTTCGCGCGGAAAGTAAATCTTCGTCACCAGCGCCCGGTTCGACACCAGTGAGCCAATGGCCCCGCTCAGCCCGTTGGCGAAGAACATCCACGGCACCAGCCCGCAGAATGCGAACAGCGAGTACGGCAAATTCGCGTGGCCGGTGAGCTTGTGGCGGTCCACTTGCACGACCTGGCCGAAGACGAACGTGAAAATGAGCATCATGGCGGCCGGAGGCAGGACGGCCCACGCGGCGCCGAGCAGGGAGTAACGATAGCGCACGCGAATGTCGCGCCAAGCCAGCATCCAGGTGAGTTCGCGATAACGCCAGAGCAGCGCGAGGCGCGATTGCGGCGAGCCGACGTGAAGGAAGCCTTGCTGTGGAATCGCGGTCATGGAACTCCTGCAACCTAGGCTGCCTTTCGCCCCAAGGGGCGACGGGTTGTAGCCACGGGTGAAGCGAAGCGGAACCCGGGGATTCATGGCGCCCCATTCCGTCCCGCTCCGAAGGAGCGGCGGATTCGTCAAACCGAGACGAACCGGCTCGGTTTCGTGTTTATCATGGGCCGGCCGGGCGCAGTCATCTCTGGCACGCGAGGCGCCGCGAGTCGTTGATAGCGGGCGGCATAGCCGGCCGTCATGGATTCAAAACTAACGCGTTGTTCAACGTGAGAGCGGGCCGCGACGGCAAGTTGAAGGCGCAGCGCAGCGTCACGCATTAACTCGTCGATTGCGCGAGCCAGTGCGCCTGGATTATTTGCGGGGACGAGCAATCCGGATTCTCGATCCACGATTGCGTCGAGGTTGCCGCCGACAGCCGTCGCAATGCAGGGCAGACCGCAGGCCATTGCTTCGAGCAGCGCGTTGGAAAGTCCCTCGGACAGCGAGGGCAAGACGAAGGCATCCGCCGCGTGATACCACGTCAGTGGATGCTCAGTTTGGCGTTCAAAGCGCACGTCAGCGGTTGCGAGATGCAATTTGGCCCAGCGATGGAGTTCGCCGCCAAAGCGATTCTCGCCAACGAGGACCGTGCAGAATTCCTGAATTTCTCGCGTGTTTTGCGCGAGGGCTTGCAGCAGAACGTGCTGCCCCTTGATTGGCTTGATGTTGCCCAGGCAGAGCAGGGCGGGCTTGTCGGTCGGCAGGCCAAGACGCTCCTTCCCCGCGAGTCGTTCCGCGGGAGTGGCGGGTCGAAAAGTTTGCAGGTCCACGCCATTGCAAATCACGCCGAAGGTGTCCCGCGGCAGGTTCAATGCGGCCGCAATCTCGCGTCCCGCCGTCGGACCCACCGCCCATCGATCGTCGCAGCGCAGCAGCGCCTCGCGCAGCACTTTTCGGCGGATGCCGTGCAACTCATGTTCGACATCCTGAAATCCGTGAAAGCTGCACGCAACGCGGGCCTCGCCGTAAAGCTCGGCGGCCATCAGGGCGTCGATCAGCAAGGAAAGGCCGCGAACATGCACGACATCGATCGTATGTGCTCGATAGATGCCGGCCAAACAACGTGCCCAGTTTGCCCCGGTGGCCGTAGCAGGCTCCCGGACGACTTCAGCCCGAGCGTTGAGTTGACTTGCGAGGTTACGGCTTTCCTCGTCCCAGCCTGCCACGACGACGACATGTCGAAAACGCTCATCCGACAGTCGGTTCACAATCTGAACGAGTTGCCGTTCGAGGCCGCCGTTGCGCAGCCGCCAGACGGGATGACAGACGGTGATCGGTTTTGCGACGGAGTTGAAGGCCGGGATTTCCGGGGGCGTTGCAGTCTGAGACGCGACAAGGCTCGCGGCGGCCGATGATTTGGGCATGGTTGTTCCGGCGGCGAGGGACGCGTGTCGTGTTGAAATCCGTCTTGCGCAATGTCCAATGTATTGCGGGCTTAGGGCTTTATCGGCGGATCGCGGTGGGGTTTTCAGGCGAAGGCGGGCGCGGAATCTGCGCCGCCGACAAGGTGCATGAGCAGCGCATTGGTTGCGCCTTCCTGCTCCAGTCTCGTTCCGGCGATGACGACAATCAGATCTCCCGGCTTGGCGAGCTGTCGACGAATGAGCAGATCGTCAACCTCCTTCAACATTTGCAGAATGCGCTCGTGCCGCGTCGCCAGTGTGGGGATGATGCCGTAGTACATTGACATCCTGCGGCACACGTGCGCGTCCGGCGACAGGCCCAGCACCGGGACGTTGAGCCGGGTCTTGCTCAGCAGCCGCGCGGTGTTGCCGGTGTCGGTCCACACTGCCACGAGGTGGGCATCCAGCTCGCGGGTGAGCAGGCTCGCGCCGTGGGCGACGGCCGTGGTGATGCGGCGAAGCGTGCGGGTCGCGTCGACACGCGCCAGCTCATTGCGCGAGCGCATGTCGGCCTCCGTCTCGCGGGCGATGCGGACCATCATGCGGACGGCCTCGATCGCATGGGCGCCGACCGAGGTTTCGGCGCTGAGCATGACCGCGTCGCCGCCGTCGAGGATGGCGTTGGCCACGTCGCTGACCTCGGCGCGGGTCGGGGTCGGGCTCTCGACCATGGATTGCAGCATTTGCGTGGCGACGATGACCGGCTTGCCGGCCGTCTGGCACTTTCGCACGATGCGCTTCTGCAGCATGGGCACTTGGGCGACGTCCATCTCGACGCCGAGATCGCCGCGTGCCACCATGATGACGTCGGCGGTTTCGATGATCTCGTCGATGTGGCCGATGGCGGCGGGAGTCTCGATCTTTGCCACCGTACGAATCTCGCAGCCGGCAAGCGGGAGCAGGTCGAGCAGCTCGCGCAGGTCGGCGGCGCTGCGCACGAAGGACAGCGCGACGTAGTCGAGCTTGTTCTCGATGGCCCAGGCCAGGTCCGCCCGGTCCTTGTCCGTCATCGCGGACATCTTCAGTTTGCTGTCGGGCAAATTGACCCCCTTGCGCGTGCGAATCGTACCGCCGACTTCCACGCGGCAAATCAGCCTGTGGGCATCGACGCCTTCCAGGCGCAGCCGGATTTCCCCGTCATCAATGAGAATTCGATGCCCGACGCCCACCTCGCCGATCAATTCCGGCCGATTGGTCGAGATACGCTGAGCGTTGCCGACGACGTGGCCGCCGACAATGTCAACGAGTTGTCCATCAACGAGAAGGACCGCGTCGTTCTCAACGTTGTCGAGCCGAATTTTCGGGCCGCACAGATCGCCGAGGACGGCCGCCAATGATCCGGTCGTTTCGCAGACTCGGCGAATGCGGGCGAGTGACGCCGCGTGCTGCTCGATTTTGCCGTGGGAGAAATTGAGGCGAAAGACGTTCACTCCGGCGTCGAGCAGGGCGCGGATCATCTCATCGGAGTCGGTGGCGGGGCCGAGGGTGGCGACGATTTTGGTCTGGATCATGCAGTTCATTCGCGTCCGCGGCGTCGAGCAAGCGTATCTTGGGGTTGAATCCAGTTTTTCGCCACGCCAGAAAAAGCGTTGTATCGGTCGTGCGGCAGCGAATCGCTGAGCAACCCTGAAATCGCTATAATAAGATTGAGCAGAGCAGGCCGGACGGTCGCTCGCGGCGCGCAAGCGTCTCGGGAGGAAAGTCCGAACTGGACAGGGCGCGGTGGCGGCTAACGGCCGCCGGCCTCCGGCATCATGCCTGGGGCCAGGGAAAGTGCCACAGAAAAGACACCGCCGATGGATGGCGACCACGTGACGTCATCACAGGCAAGGGTGAAATGGTGCGGTAAGAGCGCACCGCGCGGCCGGTAACGGTCGCGGCAAGGCAAACCCCACCGCCAGCAAGCCCATGTAAGCGGCGAAACTGGGGCAGCGCTTCGGCGCGGTTCACAGGGCGAGACGGCCCGTCTCGATCGAGTCGCGGGTAGGGTGCTGGAGCCGGCGGGCAACCGCCGGCCAAGAGAAATGATCGTCGCCCGCGCGGTCGAAAGATCGGGCGGGAACAGAATTCGGCTTACAGGCCTGCTCTGCTCATCTTTTCTCGCCACTCCGACAATGCTGATAATGATTCGATGTGTGGCGCACATCGTCGCGCTGAGCATGATGTTCTGCGTGCAAGCCGTTTTGATTTCAGAGATTAGGGCTGATTTCCCGATTTCTTTATGTAAAGGTGTGCGATGTGGCGGGGTGCGTTTGACAGTAAGCGCTGCCTTTCTACAATGCGGCCGCCTCTCGCGCGGTCCTGGTTTTTTCAGGATTGGGCGACATCAATCGTCCGCCGATGCGGAGTTTGATTGAGTTGTAACTTTCCGCCTCGCAGATTGTTGCAGGCGCTTGCTCGCCGAGATCGCCGCGATGCCCCTCCTCTGTTCCCGCCGATCGGGTCGATTGATCCTGACCTGTGCCGCCTTTGCTGGCGCGACGGCTTGTGAATCGAATCGAACCGCTGTGAGCGAGATTCGCACACCTTCCTATGTGGTTGGGCATTCAAACGGGGCCGCCGACGATGAGCGCGTGCTGCCCGATCTGCCGGTGGTCGATGCGCCGGCGCCGGCCGAACTCTCCGGCGAGGTGGCGCAGACCACCCCCTCGATCGAAGCCGCCATCTGGCTGCACCTGCCCGATCCCAGCGTGGCGGCGGGGGTTCTCGACAAACGGCTGGAAACGACGCGCTTCGGCCAGGAATCCATTCGCACCGAGTATGAAAAGATATACGAGGAGACCAAGGAGCTGATCAAGGAGGTCGAGCGCGACCGCCAGTTTCGGCTGACACTCGCCGATGCCTTGCGGCGGGCTCTCCTGAACAACTATCAGATCAAAGTGGACGGCTATGCTCCGGCGATCAGCACGGGTCAGATCGTCCAGGCCGAGGCCGCCTTCGACGCCGCGTTTTTCGGAAATATCAACCGCAATAACACGGACCGTCCGACGCCGTCGCAGTTGGTCGCGTCTCAGACCGACACGACGACCCTGACAGGCGGCATTCGCAAACTGCTGGCCACCGGCGCACAGGTAAGCCTCACGCAGACGATGGGGCGGATCGACAATCCCGGGTTTCAATTCCAGGTTTTGAATCCGGCGTACACGCAGAACTTCATCGCCGAGATTCGCCAGCCGCTCCTGCGGAATTTCGGCATCGATTTCAACCGGGCCCAGATCAACATTCGGAAGAACGAGCGGCGGATCAATGAAGAGCTGTTCCGGCAGCGGGTCATCGAAATCCTGAACAACACGGAGAGCGCCTACTGGCAGTTGGTGGCGGCGCGGCGCGACGTGGTGATCAGTGCCGAGCTTCTGGCCCAGGCTCGAATGACTTACGAGCAGATCAAGGCCCGATCTGATTTCGACGCCTATAAGACCCTGCTCTATCGCAGTGAAGCCAACGTGAAACGGCAGGAGTTCCTTTACATCGACGTGAAGAATCGGGTCCGCAACTCCGAAGACCAGCTCCTGAACCTGCTCAACGATCGGGAACTGCCGCTGTCGGCCGACTACGAGATCATTCCGGTCGACGGCCCCACGATCAACGAGATCGTGCGCGACCGCTTCGCCGCCGTGGAAATCGCTTTGCAGCGCCGGCCGGAGATCGTTCAGACCCGTCACGCGGTGGATAACGCGCGCATCGGACTGGGCGTGGCCAAGAACCAGGCGCTGCCGCAGTTGGACCTGATCTATCGCGCCACCTGGAACGGCCTGGGCGACGACGCGGACAACGCATTTGATCAGATGAGCACGAGCAACTTCATCGATCAGTTCGTGGGCATCGAGTTTCTGTGGTTCTTCGGCGAGCGGGGGGAACGGGCGGGCATCCGCATCGCCTCGTTGCAGCAGTCGCAGACCGTGCTGCGCTACAAGCAGGCGCTCGACAATGTGATCACGGACTGCCGCGTCGCGCTGCGGAACATCGAAACAAACTACGAGCAGCTCGGACCCAGCTATCAGGGTGTCATCGCTGCGTCAGAAAACCTTCGGTCGCTTCAGGAACGCCAGGAAAACAAGAGTCCGCCTCAGTTGGACACCATTCTGAATGCCCAGATCGCGTTGGCGGACGGCCGCCGGGCGCTGTTGCAGTCGGCGGTGAATTACAACATCGCCCTGGTGGACGTGGAACGGGCCAAGGGGACGCTGCTGGAGTACAATAACATTGTGGTGGAAGAGCAGCCGTAATCGAATAAACGCGTCGAACGATGATTCACAAGTATTCGATTCTGCCTCGCATTTCCTCGGATTTGAACCTTAATGAAAGTCCCGCCAACGGGCGGACCATCTGTCCGATCGTCCGCGATTGGATGTGACAATACACCATGCCTGCGTGCGGTGTGCCCGCCCCGCATAAAACGCAGGAAATCTGTGTCGTGCGTGAAAATAATGCGGCCCTCGCTATGCGCAAAGCTCAAACGCTGTTCATCGTCAGCTCCGAGCAAATCCACGTCCCGCGCCGTCGTTACGTCAATCCCACGGCGGGCAGACCTTCGGCGATTGCAATATCGACGTTCTCATCCAAATGGAATCGATAGCTCACGTTCTCGGAGATGGGCGCGCCACTGTCATCTGTCAAGGAATTTTTTTTGAAGTGATTCGACGAATTCCTCGTCCTGTTTCATTTGCGTCGTGATTTCGTCGCGGTGGGAATGATAGTAGGCCAGGGCCGCATGAACGTCGGCGAGGGTGATGTGAGGGTAGCCCGAGACAATCTCGTCCGGCGATCGGCCGTGTACCTCGTGCCAGGCCACAATGTCCTGCACGCGAATACGGGTCCCGGTGATTCGTGGTTTTCCCCCAAGGTTTCGGGCGTGCTTTCGATATGATCGGAAATCAAAGCCATAGAGTGTTTCCTTGAATTATCGTAGCGAAATAGGTTCCCGGTATGTTCCCGGTATCCAATAGAATTAGCCGCGCTCACATCGAGGGCTGAATTCATCGGGAATATTTGCCAGCCCGTGCAGGCCTTGCGTGTCCTCGGTCATCCCGACTAGCTTGGCCGTTGAAGGGTTGGCCGTTACGGCCCGCTTCACTGCACCGTCGGAACCAAAATGCCTGAATCCCATTCGATACCCATTTGGCTCATGTATGCAAGTCTGGCGGTGGGGATCGTGTTCTTGGCCGCTGCGTCCCGACTTCCGCGCGGTCTGGCCGGGTCGCTATTCGCTTTCTCCGCGACTGTCGCCGCCGGCATGCTGTTTTATCGCCTGCATTGTCGGGCCAGCAGTGTGCCCCTCCAGCTTGCCCTGCTCGGCGCTCTGCTCACGCCAATCTGGACCCTGATCGGCACGATCCTGTCACCGCGCAGAACCGCGCTCGCCCATGACGGTGCCGGGCCGATCGAAAAAAGATCAAACACCGGCACCGCCGAATCCGTGCTCGCCTGGGCCGGCCTGACCGGAGCGGCCACCGCCGCATGTCTCGCCTTCCTGCTGATCCAGCTCACCTGGCCGCGCATCAATGAGCCGATGCGGACGTTTGCTCCGAGTCACAGCGAGGGCCTTTTCGTTTTTGCGGGCCTGCTGATCGCCGCGGTGATTTGGCGGGTTCGCGGGTTCTCGTCCCAGCAGCCGGCCGTCATTTTCGCGCTGGCTGGCCTGCTTGCGTGGTGGACGAGTCTGATGGTTCCTTCGGGGTCGCTGTTTGATTGGGTTCCTGCGCATTTACGCCTGTGGTTCCAGCCGGCCTGGTGGACATGGACGCTGCAACTGCAGATTGGCTTGACCGCGGTGCTGCTCGTCGCGGCATTCGTACAGGAAGCGCCTTATCGCCGGCGTCGACGGCTTGCATGGCCCGACCGGCTGGACGATTTGCTTCTCCCTTACGCGCGTTGGCCGGGCTACATACAGTTGGAAGGATTTCTCGCCTCCGTTGTCTTGGTGCTTGGGGTTTTTCATATCGTGCGATCCGGAAGCGGCGGCTGGCCGTTGCCGGCGCTTAGCGCAGTTTCGGCGTTCGCGTGCGGAACGGGCGCGTTGTTCATGGCCTATCGGCGATGGAGCGCAAACACCGCGGGGCTGGGCATGTCCCTCGTTTCACTGGGCGCCGTGCTGGCGGCCTGTGCGGCGGGCACGCTGTTCGGCGATCAAAGCGAAGCGGGAACGTACGCCGAGCGGATGCCATTGATTTTCAACGCGGCGTTGCTGGGTCTCGTGGTCATGATTTTTCTCTGGCGCTGGCTGGCCGACGTCTGGGAGCAACAGTTGCTCGAAGGCACGCCGTGGACGACGACCGGGCGAATGATCCCGCATGCCCGCAAGATGTCTTTTTATCTCGGGACCATTGCCGTCCTCGTGGCATTCCAGATGGCCCTTTGGCCTCGGCGCGGTCTCACGCCGGATGAAGACAACAGTATCGGCCGCATGATTGCGGGAGCTTTCGTGCTCGCGCTGCTGGCGTTGCAATCCGCGATCGCGGCGCGCCGGCGGGGATCGGTGGCGTGGGCGGGGATGTCGCTGGTCTTCGTCATCATGGGCGCTATTTTTCTATACGTGAGAGTGCCGGCGCCGGGAATACGCGGTCCGGTGTCGCAATACGAGCCGATCGTTCTGGGTTTGCTCGCGTTTCCGGTTTTGCTGGCCGCCGAAGCGCTGCCGAAGACGCCTTGGCGGTCTTTTTCCGCGCCGCTGTGGTTTTTGGCGCTTCTTTTTCTTCCGCTGCGAACATTGATCGGCTTGTTGCCCGGAACCGATCTGCCGCACGCCTGGGTCAGGCCAGTGGCACTAACCATGCTCGCGTTGATTTATGGGATCGCCGGAAGGCGAGAGCACCGCCGCGCCTTTCTGGTGCTCGGCGCCGTTCTGCTTCTCGCCGCCGGCATGGAAGCCTATCGGCTGATCGACGCAGGGAGGAGTTTCTGATGCGAGCCATCGTTCAGCGCGTGAGCCGCGCGAGCGTGGCGGTTGGCGAGTCGATCATCGGGCGCATCGAGTCCGGCCTGCTCGTCTACATTGGTGTCGGTCACGGCGATGACAAGCGGGACGTTGAATGGCTGGCCACTAAGATTCGTTATCTGAGGATCTTCGAGGATTCCGAGGGCAAGATGAACCTCGACGTTGAGCAGGCGGCAGGGGCAATCCTTGCGATCAGCAGCTTCTCGCTTTTTGCCGATGCCGCAAAAGGCCGGCGGCCTGCCTTTACCGATGCCGCCCCGCCGGAACTGGCAAACAGCCTTTATGAGCGCCTGTGCGACCGGTTGGCAGTCCTGGGCATTCCGGTCGAGCGCGGGCGATTTCGAGAAACAATGGCCGTGGAATCCGTAAATGCGGGCCCCATCAATATCTGGCTGGACTCCAAAGCAGGCGGCTCTCAGGCGGCGGCAAATCGCCAGGGTTCAACCGGCATTGGGCGTGACATTGCGATATAGGAATGCTATACTCGGCGTGTGTAGTCACCAGGCGACAGCGGCAGACTCAAGGAGTTCTGATGCACGCCTGAAGCGGCAGCCCCTGTCGTCCGGCCATCACGTCAGCATCCGGCCCGCCGGCCCGGCCATTTCGCCCTTGAAGCGCCGATTGGCTTTGCTCACGCTGATGACTTGCAGGAATGCCGCCGGTTAAGGGAGAGCGTTCTCACGGACAAGGAGAAGACAAGGCGATACCGCAAACCGGTCGTGGGTCTTGCCGGCGGCGTGGGGTCTGGAAAGAGCACTGTTGCCCGGATTATGGAGGACCTTGCGGGCGGCGTGATATCATCCGACTCCCTTGCTCAGCTTGAAATCGACTCACCCGACATCCGCGACACGCTTGCTCGTTGGTGGGGGGCGCGAATGCTCGCCGGCGATGGCACGATAGATCGAAAGCAGGTGGCATCACTGGTGTTTGCCGATCCGGCCCAGCGGCACCGGCTTGAGGCGTTGGTGCATCCGAGGGTTGCCATCCGGCGGGCGGATCAGATGGCCGAGTTGGATGCTCAACCCAGGATCAGGTTTCTCGTGATCGACAGTCCGCTATTATACGAGACGGACCTCGATTTAATGTGTGATGCGGTCGTTTTTGTGGATGCCGACGCCGGTCTCCGTGAAGAAAGGTCCGAAAAATTACGGGGCTGGCCCGATGGAGAAATGGCCCGGCGTGAAAAAAGCCAGCAGCCTCTGGACAACAAGCGGGCGCGGGCCGATTATATCTGCCAGAACAATTCCAATCTGGCCGATCTGCGAAACCAAGTTGAAAGCATCGTGAATCAAATCCTCGCAGACTTCGGTTCAATCTGAAGCTGTTCTCCGCGACCCTCGCAGCGCATCGGGATCAGAAACGTATACCTGATGGGCGGCCGGTCGAAAAATACCCACAACAAGGAACATTTCCACTCGCTCTCATGATTTACCGAATGTTATTTCAGCCAGTCTCGATCGGAGGATCACTCCATGTCTAAGTCGCCAGGCGGATTCCGTCCGCGAAAAAAAATCATTCGCCGCCCGGGCCCGGGGCCGCAGCCGCAACAGAACCGGCATCGTCCCCACGTCGGAAGGCCGCCTCAACAGGATGCCTCGGTCCTTGTCGATAACGATGAGCCGATGATGGACGAAATAGAGGCCCCGGCATCGAACGAGTCGATCGGCGCCGAAAATGGTCTCGACGATCAGGATGGCCAACAGCCTCGAACCGCGCCGCCCGTGAGGAATCTCGATCCGGAAACCCACGAGAAGTACGAAAAGATCAAGCGCGGCGATTTGCACATCACCGATCTGCAGAAGATGTCCATTCCCGAGCTGCACGATATCGCGCTCAGCGAAGGCATCACGGATTACACCCTCCTCAAAAAGCAGGAGCTGATCTTCAAGATCCTGAAGGAGCGAATCAACAAGCACGGCCAGGGGCTCATGTACGGCGAGGGCGTGCTGGAGATTCTGCCCGACGGGTTCGGCTTCCTGCGCAGCCCGGAATATAACTACGTTCCGTGTCCGGACGACATCTACATCAGCCCCTCGCAGATACGCCGCTTTGGACTGCGCTCCGGCCATATCATTGCGGGACAAATTCGACCTCCCAAAGAAAGCGAGAAATACTTCGCCCTGCTTCGGGTTGAAGCAATCTGCTTCGAGGAGCCGGACAAGGTCACCGAGAAGACCAACTTCGAAGACCTCACCCCGCTTCACCCGACGCGCCGAATTATTCTGGAGACCAATTCCGCCGAAGTGAACATGCGGGTCATTGACCTGGTCACGCCGATCGGCTTCGGCCAGCGCATGCTGATCGTCGCCCCGCCGCGCACCGGCAAGACCGTCCTGCTGCAGAAGATGGCGAATGCGATCTCGACCAACCATGCGGACTCGTACATCATCATTCTGCTCATCGACGAGCGGCCCGAGGAAGTGACCGAAATGCAGCGGCACACCAAGGCCGAGGTCGTGTCATCGACCTTTGACGAGCCGGCCAGCCGGCACGTGCAGGTGGCCGAGATGGTCATTGAGAAGGCCAAGCGCCTCGTTGAGTACGGCCGCGACGTGGTGATCCTGCTCGACTCGATCACGCGCCTTGCACGCGCGTATAACACCGAAGTGCCCCACTCTGGAAAGATCCTCACCGGTGGTGTCGATGCCAATGCGCTCCAGAAGCCCAAGCGCTTCTTCGGCGCGGCCCGCAACATCGAGGAGGGCGGCTCGCTGACCATTATCGGCACGGCCCTCGTCGATACCGGCTCGAAGATGGATGAAGTCATCTTCGAAGAGTTCAAGGGCACCGGCAACAGCGAACTGCACCTCGACCGCCGCCTGGTCGAGAAGCGAACCTGGCCTGCGATCGACATCGCCGGCTCCGGCTCGCGCAAGGAAGAGCTGCTGCTCGTTCCGAAGGAGTTGGAGCTGGTTTACAAGCTCCGCCGGGTGCTGGTGGACATGAACCCAGTCGAAGCCATGTCCATGCTGACGGCACGCCTGGGCAAGGTGAAGTCGAACGCGGAATTCTTGATGACGATGAACCTGGCTTGATTTCATGCCGCTTCGATATCGTATTTTATCTACGCCGGAGACCGTTCAAGACTTGGTGCTGGCGAGCGACCAAAAATACTGGGAGGGAATCGAGCTACTACTGGCCGGTAGAAGGGGAGCTGGGATATATCTGCTGGGATTTGCCGCCGAAATGATCCTGAAAGCCGCCGTCTTTCGCATCGACGGGGCGCGGCCTTTTTGATCGAATTGCTCCGCGACTCGGTCCTATGCGACGCTGGGCCAAGATATACATTCCGACTATCCAACGTGAAAAGTATCACAGCCTTTGGTTCTGGGCGCATGTCCTTCGTAAGAAGAGTGCCTTGATTGGGCGGCGGCTCCCACATGAAATAGACGCCTCGGTAATGCAGCGGGTTCGGCGAATCTATGGCATATGGATTGTCGACATGCGATATAAGCCTGATGAGGCTCTGCCTCGGGAGGCCGAAGCAGTTTTGAATGATGTGACTTGGATTACGCGATCGACAATTATTATTGGTGCGATAGCAATGCCCATTAAACGGAAGCTCGAGCGGACCCTGCCAGACGGCGCAAAATTGCACCTTCCAGCTTTTGATTCGGATTGGTCCGGCTTTGGTTATAATGGTCTTCGCGGGCGGCTTTGGCCGACCGTGGAGATCTCGTGGCCACACTGGATCAAAATCCGAATGAACCGGCACAGGCGTCCGGGGCCGGCCCGGTGACGCGGCTGCTGCACGCCGCGGCGTCCGGCGAGCACGAGGCGTCCAATGAACTTCTGCCGCTGGTCTACGAACAGCTTCTGGCCATCGCCCGCCAGCGCATGCAGCTTGAACGGCCGGACCATACGCTTCAAGCCACGGCGTTGGTTCACGAAGCCTACATGCGCCTGGTGGGCAGCGAGCCGGTGAGCTGGCCGAGTCGGGCCAGTTTTTTCTGCGCCGCGGCTGAGGCGATGCGCCGTATCCTGATCGATCACGCGCGCCGTCGCGGGCGCATCAAGCGCGGTGGTCCCGGCGCGCCGGGACGGCGAGAGCCGCTGGATGCGATCGATCTGGCGGTTTCCACCGATCCCGACGACGTTCTGGCGCTCGATGCCGCCCTGACCCGGCTCGC
>DATMEE010000424.1:0-8760 GCA_035557035.1 Phycisphaerae bacterium | reverse complement strand
CCGTCGTCGAATTCGCACTGGGCACCTCACGCGCGCCGGCTTAGCTGAACGATCCTTGAACAAATCGCTTTCGCTGGTCCATCAAACTTGTCGACCCGCCACACCACGGCTACGCTGCAATCATGGTCGCACTGCTCGCCCAATCCGCTGGAACACCCAGTAACTACGCCCTCGTCAAGGAATGGCTGCTCCCGCTCGCAGGACCGGCGGTCACGCTGACGGTCGCGCTCCTGTTCTTCTGGCTCGTGCCCGGCAAGCAGCGGCGCAAGGACCTCGCCATCCGGCTCTGGCAGATTTTCAACTCCGGCGAGATGCAGTTGGCACGCCGCGAGTCGCTCGACTACATCCACGGCACGTGCGATCCGGCCACCACCGTGAAGCGCATCGCGGAATTCTGGGAATGGTCGCTCGCCATCGGGCCCCGGCCGCCCATCACACCAGAGATGGCGACGTTCTACCAATTGCAGAAGGTTCTCGACTTCTTCGCCGCGTGCGAAAACTGCCTCGCCACAAATCAGGTCGACCGCAAGCTGCTCAAATCGCTGCTCGGCTTCTATTTCTCGCTCTGGTCGGCCGACACGATCGAAGTCGTCCGGGCCAACGCCCCGACCCGCGACTATTCCCGAATGACGCAGCGGCCGTCATGGCTGCTGGGCATGCCGCGGTTTGCGCTGTTGGTCGGGCTCGAGCGGCCGTTTCGGATCCAAGGGACGTGAGTTGGACACATCGAGCTCGAATGCAATTTCCGCGCGAACTCGCGTCGGCCGTTTACTTTGCGGCTGGTCGTTGACAATCGCCTCGACCAGCCCCCGATCGTTCGACGATCGGAAACACTGAACATCGTCGCCCGAATCGCCTACTTCACGTGCACGCCAAAATGAGCCAGCGCCGCGGCATCGTCGGGAAAGAACTTGAACAGTTTGTCCAGGTTGGTGATGGTGAAGAGCTTCATCAGCTCCTTGCGGATCGCGCACATGACCATCTCGCCGCCGATGGCCTTGGACTTCTTGTTCAGATTCAGCACGACGCCCAGGGTGTGCGACGCAAGGAATTTCACGTTCGTAAAATCCAGGATGATCTTCTTCGTCGCCTGCTTGTCGGGCAGCGCATACAACTCTTCGCCGATCTGATCGATCACCCGCATTTCCAAGATCGACGAATCCTGAAAGGTCACCACCGTCACGTCCGCATAGTTTTCGATTACGAGCCGTGCATTGCTCACGCCTGTCTCCTGTTTGCCTGAACAGAGCCGCGACCGTAAGGGAGCGGTCCGACTTCGCAACACGAAATCTCTTCGCATGGCGCTGCGTCGTTTACCTCGCGCACCAACTGCCCTATCCTAAACCATTTGGAATTTTCCCGCGACGCGCTGAACCCGCATGGACCGCCCCCGAATAATCGCCATCGAAACCTCCGGCCGGGCCGGTTCCGTCGCGATTGCGTCAGGTCCCGACCTAGTCTCCGAGGCAGCTTTCACCGCGGACCGCGAACATGCGCGCGATCTGATTCCCATGCTTGACGACTTGCTTGTGATGCACGGATGGACACCCGCGTCTATCGAGCACTGCTACCTCTCCGTCGGACCGGGTAGCTTCACGGGATTGCGGGTCGCCGTCACCTTTGCCCGGCATCTGGCGTTGGCGACCGGAGCCAAACTCTGCGCAGTCCCGACGCTGGACGTGATCGCGCGAAACGCGCTCTCGCTCGCTCAACCCGCAGAAAGATTGGCCGTCATCCTCGACGCGAAATCGCAGCGCGTCTTCGGGGCGCTCTACGATCTGGTGGACGGGGAATATTTGCGCACCCAGGGTCCGCTGCACGTCCCGCCCGCCGATCTGCTGCGGGACGCCGCCGGCATGGCGGTCACCGGCGAAGGCGTGCGTTATCACGAAGCGGCGATTCGTGCCGCTGGCGCGACCATTCTCGATCCGACAATGTCGCCGCCGAATGCAAAGCATGTTCATTACATCGGCTGGAAGATGGCCCTGAGAAACGAATTTGCCCCACCGGAAACACTGATTCCCCTCTACGTCCGACGGCCCGACGCGGAACTCATGTGGGAGAAACGAATGCGCGACAAAGCGAATGCGGCGGATCAATCGTAGGGTTCAGACCAGCCCGAGCAGCAAGTCGCGAATAAACGTATTGATGGGAAGAGTGATTGCCGTAAACGCCGTGCGCAGGCCGAACAAGGCGGCCTCTTCGCGACATGCCGAGACCTGAAAAGCCGTCCCGGCGCTCATTGCGGCGAACCCCATCCATTTTTGCACCCGAAGCCGCCGCAAGCCGAAGCGCCGTGCGTTTTTCATATCAATGATGCCTCGCGTAGCCATGTTAGCCTGTCCGGAAATTGACTTGCGGCATTCTACCGCTCCATCGCAGAGTCGCCAGCGATGTCCTCACGCAGGAGCTTCCGAAGGCTGAACGGCCTAACGGACCGTCGATTGTCCTTGATGTCGCCGCTTTCGCGCCGCAAATTCCGGCGCTTGCGCCACGCACGTGCCCAGAATTCCCAGCGATCGCAAGAACGCCTGGAAACCCACCCGCTTCAACTCCGCGCCCTGGCCGCCGACATCGGGATAGCCGCGCCCAGCCGCATCCGGCCGCACCCGTTCCCAGTTACGAAACAGCTTTCCCCATTCGCTGTTCAAAACGTCGCGCATCATTCGCTTGGCCTGCGTCGGATACCAGAAGCTGTCGTGGTAAACGACGCTGGCGATGTACGCCCACGGGGCCAAAATCGTTTTGAGCGACCACTCGACCGGCTTCTTCAGCGGTCCCCAATAGATTTTGTGCTGCATCCTCGAAGCGAACGTCATCTTCTTGAACGGCCCAACGAAGTTCCAGTTCTCGCTGGCGGCATCCACATCGCCGACGATCTGAATCTTCCGCGGATCGCCACATCCCAACCCCATGTCGTGGGCGATGCGGATGAACTTGATCGACATCGGGTCCATTCCCATCAACTTCGCGGCCACCGCGTCGATCGCCACCTGGTCGTCGCTGGCGAGCAGCACGTTTTTGACGTGCGGAATCATGCAGCGCGGCCCCGGGCCGTCGCCGGCGAACGTGCCGTCCATGACGGCGAACACCCCGCGGTGAATCTTCTTCTGGATCATCAGCAGATCGACCAACGTCTCGTGAATGACGGGATGGGTCCAGTGGCGATGCTCATTCAACAGGCCGCCGAAGGCATTCTTCATTGCGCCGGTTGTGGTCGTGAATACATGGGTCTTGATCGTCGGCAAATGAATGATGTTCTCGCCGATGAATCGCCTGGGGATGTGAAACCCTTTTGGATAAACCTGATTGAGGCAGAGAAACTTGTCCGCAAGGTCCCCCACGGCGTCGCGAATGTGAATCCAGTCGGCGCCTTCATAAAGGTGAATGTTCGGGATGCCGTGAGCATCGAGAACATTCACCTGCTTGTTCTCCCGCTCACCCAGACGCGCGTCGATAACGACGGTCCGATTATGGCAGCCATGAATCAGGTTCGGATCGTAGCCGTCTTGCTTCATCGCCCGAATCACGCCTTCGAGTTGCCAAGGCGTGGTGCTGCTGCCCGGAAAAAAGAAGTGCCAGCTGATGTTGATTTTGAGCGCGGTATCGGCGTCGCGCGCGACGACGGACTGATAGTCCGCCAAATTCATCAGCCGGTGATAATCCGCCAGCACCGTCGCCGGCGAAGTCCGCAAAATCGCAACCTTCGACAATGTTTCAACTCCAAAAAAATGGTTCTTTGGTAAATCTTAGTGGGCGGTTTGATCTTCGTCGCTTTGACTTTTCGGTGCTTCGGCGTCTCGGTGTTTATCCCCCGATTTGCGACATCTGCCGGTCTCCAAAATAGGAATGCACCTCCGGCTTGAACGCCACGCAGTCAACGAACGCCCGGCGCAGCGCCTTCGACGCGCCCCCCTCATCGCCGGATCGCAAAATCGGACGCAGCTCCACTTCTCCCCCGTCGAATAGGCAGCTCCGCAACTGGCCCTCCGCGGTCAACCGCAGCCGGTTGCACGTCGAGCAAAAAGGCTTCGACATCGCACTGATAAAACCAATTTTCCCCCGTGCCCCTGCAATTCGATGCACCACTGCGGGGCCTTGCCCGGTATCACGGGTTGTCGATTCCAGCATTCCGAATCGCGCCTCGATCCGCTCCCGAATCTCCGCCTCGCTGATGAATCGCGCTTCGTATTCGCCGCCCAGCGCGGTTCGACCGAGTGGCATGTATTCAATGAAGCGCACGGTGACGCAGCGGTTCAGCGTCAGCGCCGCAAAATCCGCGAACTCATCATCGTTGAGGCCTCGCATCGTCACGCAATTGATCTTCGGATGCCGAAAGTCCGCCGCGCAAGCCGCGTCGATGCCTCGCCAGACCCGTTCGATCTCCGCGCCGCGGGTGATCTCGCGAAATCGCTCGGCGTCGAGCGTATCCAGACTGACCGTGATCCGATCCAGGCCGGCGGCCTTCAATTCGGCGGCACATTCGCCGAGCAGAGAACCATTCGTTGTCAGAGAGATTTCAGGGGGGCCCGGAAGCATTTTGAGCATTCGGATCAGCCGCGGCAGATCGTGCCGCACCAGCGGCTCGCCGCCGGTGAGCTTGAACGCGTCGATGCCATGGCTCAGCGCCGCTCGCGCCACCCTCACGATTTCTTCGAAAGTGAGCAGGGATTCGCGGGGAACCCAGTCGAGCTTCTCCTCCGGCATGCAATAGACGCACCGAAAGTTGCAGCGGTCTGTGACGCTGATTCTCAGCGTCTTGACCGCTGAAATGCTCCGCGGCCCACTCGCCGGCATTCCTTCTGGCGCCGGGTCCAGGCCCGATAGTTCAAGAATTGGGAGTGCAACACTCATGGATGTGCATCGTACAACAGATGGCGTCATCGTTCAAAATTGAGTGTGGCACGTGCGTCCGTTTTGCCGCGGCCGGGCACCGGCGAGCGCGGAAAGGAGCTATTTTGTAGAAATCTGCCTCGGCCCGCACGAAGCGATCGTTATGCTCTCGCCCGGACCTTTCAGGTCTGGGCTAAACAGCGCGGCGACTTCGGCTTCAAGTGTTCCGCGCAGTTGCATTTGGTTCAGTGTCATGCCTGAAAAATTGACCTCGCCCCCCAGCCGACCGAAAATAGGCGACCAGAAACGTGCCTGCTTGCAAAGCCTGAACTCATGGATGGAACCTATTCCAATCTTCGGCGTCCAATTCAATTGACGGATGCGGTGCATCCGGATTCCCGCGCGGCCGACCCCGAGGACGACGCCGCCCTCATCGTCGCCTGCCGCGCCGGTGAAATGCGCGCGTACGGACTCCTCGTGCGGCGATACCAGGACCGCGTGTTCAACCTCTGCTGGCGGATGTGCGGCAACCGCGACGACGCGGAGGACTTTACCCAGGAGGCCTTCGTGAAGGCGCTGCAATCCATCGATCGATTCGCCGACCGATCGCGCTTCTACACCTGGCTCTTCCGCATCGCCGTCAACGTCGTCATCACCGCCCGCCGGCAATCCGGCCGCCGTCGAACTTTTTCCCTGGAAGGCGACGCCGACAGCAACTCGGACGGGCGGTCAGATTCATATCGGCCCGCGCTGGCGTCAAACGACCCGCGGCCGGAGGATCGCGCGATGCAAAGCGAACATCAGGGTCTGGTTCTTGAAGCGCTTAATGGTCTCGATGAGGGACATCGGACCGTGCTTGTGCTGCGAGACATGGAATCGCTCGGCTATGATGAAATTGCCGACATCTTGAGTGTGCCCGCGGGAACGGTGAAATCTCGCATTCATCGCGCTCGAACCGCCCTGCGGGATGCGCTCGAACCGCTGCTGGGAATGGACTAAACACAATGGCGCCCGACGCAAAAAAATACGAACAGCTCAGCGCCTACATCGATGGCGAACTGCCCGACGCGCAGCGCGACAAGGTCGAGCGTTGGCTGGCTGAAGATGCACAGGCGCGCCGTCTCGCGGACGAATTGCGCCAAGTTGCCGGCATGGTGGCCGCGCTGCCGCGCGGGACCGCCGGCGCCGATCTCGCGGACCATGTGATCGCCCGCCTGGAGCGCGAGACGCTACTCGGTGAATCTCAAACTCCCGCGAACTCCGCTACCCGCACCGGGTGGCTCAAACCGCTGGCGATTGCGGCGGCACTCTTGATGGCGGTGACGGTCGGATGGCTTGCCTTTCCAACAGAGTTGGAGAAAGAGCGCAACATTGTTCAGCTTGCCGAGAATGAGCGCTCCATCGGCACCGCAGACACTCCGCGGTCCCCTCCTCCATCTCGTGAATTTGGCGAATTCGACTCCGACCGAATCGCAAAAAAGGAGGCGGTTCCTTCGCCATCAATCGAGTCTCCCGCGATCGCCGCCCGCCCCCTTGCAGACGTGGGCACCGGCCAATCGCTTCAATACGAGGAGGAAGGCACTGGCCTTGGCGCAAGCGCGCCAATGGCGGGCGGCATCGACGAGTCGAAATCGCCCGCGCGGCCCGCTCCATCTGAGGAACGGCTCGCTTCAAGCGACCTCGAATCACGACGACAGTCAGCGACCGAGGCTCGCGAACATCAACTTCAACAAGACCCAACATTCATCAAGCCACCCACACCGCAGGACTTCGAGACTCGCTTCGCTCAGAATCAGGTCAGGGGCCTTGAAATTCAATCGGCGCCGATCGCCGTTTTCGACAATCGCCTCGAAGTCGAGGCTGCCGACCCTGATGCGGTTCACGGACTTTCCCGAATGATCGAAGCCGACATGGCCGGAAATTTCGTGCCCAAGTTGCATGAAAATGATGATCGCCCCGTCGAGCCGACACAGGCGTTTTATTGTGGGCGATCCGATGCGGATCGTCGCGCCGATCTCGATTTTGAAAACGAATCGAACCAGAAAGCCGCGCCAGGCGATTCATCCGATGCTGACACCTCGGCACGAATCTACGTCCTGAATGTTCCTCGCAGCCAGGCCGCCCCGCTGCTTAACTCGATGCAAAACTATCTGGTGACCAATCAGGTCGAGTCGCAATGGACCGCCAACGGCCAGCCCATTCCCGCCGCGAATGCCGCCGCCGAGACGCTACGACAGCTTGTGCCATCGTCATTCCAAGCCCTAAGCGCTAGCCAGGGCGAGCCCCTCGGCATGGGCGGGCGATCGCCGCTGAATCCGCCTGCGGGAAAAGATTCGCCAAATGCCTTGGCGCAGGGTTCGACCCGCACCTCCGCCGAAGCGGCCAGTTGTGAAAACGACAAGGTCGCACACGGCGAAAAAGCAGACAGCGATCAGGACAAACCCGACAGCTTTCGCGAGAAGCCGGATGCCGACGGCGACGACGCCCGCAAGCCAGAACTTCCATACAAAGGCCCGGCACGCCGTGCAGGTAAATCGCCTCGCGCTCGGTCCGGCGATGATGCCGCGGTCGCCGATCGAATCAAGAAGGAGTCAACGGCCCCACGTGGCGGACTACGCGGGCGTCAAACCGCGGAGATAACCCCAACGGCACAAGAAGGCGGCAAGTCTGAACCGGATTTCGTCGGCCCTCCCACGGCGGGAGCTGAATTCGCCGGCGCGGGCCACGGCGGCGTGGACCTCGATCCCCCCGCACCGGCGGACGAGCCGTTCGTGACCATCGCGATTGCATTGCGCACAACCCAGACGCTCAAGCAGGCGGCGCCAACGGCGGGCACGTCTCAAAGCAATGAGGGTTCGACGGATCAGCCGATTGACGCCGCCGACAATGAGGCCGCTCGCGGCGGTCGTGCGCAGCCTCCCCGCGCGATCGGCGGCGCGGCCCCTGCTTCCCAGCCCACCTCTCAGGGTGCGCGCCGTGGCTAAGAAATCCCGCGGCAAGCCCGTCAGCGACAAGCGCAAAGTCCGCGTGGACTTTCGCAAGCACCACGAAAAATCCACCCGCGACAAGCAGCAATGGACGCGTCTCTTCCGTGCCCGCGACATCGCTCACGAAGACACCCAGTCCGTGGAAAATGTCCGCTCCAAGGGCGAATTGTCGCGCAAGCGCACGATCATCGTCAGCGAGGAACAGTCCGCGAAGCTGAAGCGCGGCGTTGTGGTTCACATGCGCGGTCTGATCGCCGAGGTCGATGATGGCGAAAAAATCTGGGCGTGCACCGTGCGGCAGGTGCTGCGCAAGCTGCTCACACAGGAGCGCCACCCTGTCACCGTCGGCGATCGCGTTGGCTTCATGCCCGTCGAGGTGGCCGGCGAAATCTCCATCATCGTGAGCGACGATCAGCAATTCCCCGAAGGCGTCATCGATGAGGTTGACGCCCGCACGACGACGCTCGTGCGGCACTACGAACGGAAGCACCAGGCCATCGCCGCCAACATCGACTGCGCCGTCATCGTCGTGGCGGCCGCCCAGCCTCCGCTTCGTTCGCATCTCATCGACCGCTACATTGTTGCGATCCATCAGGGCGACATGCGTCCGATCATCTGCATCAACAAGGCCGATCTTGACGTCGATGGCGCCGCCGCGGCCGCGGTGCAGCGCTATCAGGCGATCGGCTACGCCGCGGTGCTAACTTCCGTCGAAAGCAAGTCCGGCCTAGGCGAGCTGAAGGAGGCGCTGCGCGATCAGACCAGCGTGTTGGTCGGGCCCAGCGGCGTCGGCAAAAGCTCCCTGCTCAACGCGCTCGATCCGGCGCTGCGCCTGAAGGTCGGCAACTTGAGCGATCTTGAGCGCGGCCGTCACACCACCACCACTGCCTCGCTGCTGAAATGGTCCTTCGGCGGCTACGTCGTCGATACGCCGGGCATG
>DATMEE010000423.1:0-5101 GCA_035557035.1 Phycisphaerae bacterium | reverse complement strand
AGAAGGCCGCGCTGGAAGCGAACGTGCAGGGCCTCAATCGCAAGCTCATTGAACTTCTCGGTCGCCTGCACTACCGCACGAGCTACAGCCAGAACGTGCTGCGGCACTCCATCGAGGTCGCCTATCTGTGCCAGATCATGGCCGACGAGTTGGGCCTGAACGGCACGCTCGCCCGCCGGTGCGGCCTGCTTCACGACATTGGCAAGGCCGTTCCGCAGGACATGGAAGGCACTCACCCCGCCATCGGCGAAGAGATTTGCCGCAAGCTCAACGAGCGGCCGGAAGTGCTCAATGCGGTCGCGGGCCACCACGGCGATGTTCCGGCGACGAGTCCCTACACCCCGCTCGTCGCCGCGGCCGACGCGATCAGCGCCGCCCGTCCCGGCAGCCGTCGGGAATCGCTGGAGCGCTACATCAAACGCTTGCAGGACCTCGAAGGCATCGCCACGGCGTTCGAAGGCGTCTCGCAGGCCTACGCGATCCAGGCCGGCCGCGAAGTGCGCGTAATCGTCGACGCCAATCGGGTTGACGACGCCAGCGCCATGCGCATCGCCCGGGAAGTGGCCAAGCGAATCGAATCCGATATGACCTATCCGGGAGAGATCAAGGTCACGTTGCTCCGCGAAGTTCGGGCCGTGGAATATGCCCGATAGCGGAAAACCCTGCACGCCGCGTCAATGCGCGGCGATGCGATTACAATCAATTGCCTGATGAATGCCCCGCTTCAAACTCCGCTGGCCCGCAGGCCGAAAGGTCGGCTGCGCGCCTTGGCCGATCTGTTTAACAGCATCTGGCTGGGCATTTTTTTCATTTCTTCGATTCTGCTCTACGGCACGCTCGGCTCGGCGATCCCGGGCCTGCGCCAGTTCTTCGAACTGGGCGAGTTCCAGTATTTCAATCATTGGATATTCCTCGTTCTGATCCTTCTCTTTTGCACGAACCTCACCGTCACCACGATTCGCCGCATCAAGTTCAATCGCATCAACGCCGGCGTGCTCAGTGTTCACACCGGACTGCTCACGCTCTGCGCCGGGTCGATCATCTACTTTGGCAACAAAGTCGAGGGCAACGTCTGGCTCGGCGCCCCGATGGTGAAGGTCTATTCCATCGACCGCTTTCAAACCGATCGCGACAACGCCTTCATCGCGCAGTTCGTGGCCGTCCCCGGCGAGGTCTGGGAGCAGAACATACCCATGCTGGGCGGAAAGCATCGCATCGAAGTGTCCGATGTGCGGCACGAGGGTCTCACCACCGCCTCGTACGTCAAACTGAAGGCCAAGGCCGGCGACCTGCCCGAAGAAACCATCGAGCTGCGCCTGAGCAGCGCGGGCGAAGCCGGCCGCATCGCAAAGTTCACCGAGCGCTTCGCCCTGGTCCTCAGCGGGTCGGATGAGTCATCGTATTTCTACGACGACACGACGCCGGCACTCATCATTCCGCAGGGCGAGGACCGGGCGAACTGGGCGCACTTCGAGCTTCCCGCGCTGCCGTATTATCACGAGCGGTTCGTCGAGTACGCCGCTGGTGATCCGGCCGCGAAGGATCGGAGCCCGATCGAAGACACAGACGGCCGGCCCGTGGAGTCCGCCCGCCTTGACCCCATCCCCGCGGTGGAACGATGGCGAATGCCGTTCAGCGTCATCGATTCGTCATCCGTCATCGCCGAAGACCTCCCGGTGACGATCGAGGTCGACGGCTATCTTCCTTACGCGGAGTTGGAGCCGAAGCCCTTTCCCGGCGGCGACCGCACTTTCCCGATCGCCCGCGTTAAATACGAGCACGGGCACGGGCCGCACTCCGAATGGCTGGTTTCCGAATCGCCCGAACGGGCGATGGTCGAGTTTCACGACGGGCCGCGAGTGGAATTCAGATGGATCGGCGAGCAAACGAAACTCGATCCCGCCTGGACCTCACCGCTCAGCGGCCGCCACGTCCTGAATGTCTTCATAAAGGACAAGAACATCCGCAAGAGCTTCGACGTGCAGGCGGGGCAGATCATCCCGATTGAGGGCACCGACTATACGCTCACGATCGACGAGCTTCGGCCGAGCTGGCCGCTCATGACGGCCGGGTTTAAGAATGCGAAGACTCCGATCGCGCTGGTGATCGTTAAGACGCCGGCGATGGAATTTCAGCGCTCGGTCATGCAGCGGTTCCCGCAGCTCAATCAGGACCGCCACCCGCAATCGCATCCTGAGCCGCAGAAGCGCGGCCAGAAAGTCGATCCCGCTCGCGACATCGTTGACGACAATATCGAACTTACTTATGCCGACGCCGCCACGGATCATTTTTCAATCGTCGCTGGCGAGAATCTCGCGCCCATGTTGATCCATACGAAACCCGGCGGGGATCGCTCCGTGCAAAAGCTCGACCCGGGCCAGCCTTGTGCGTTTCGCGACAGCAGCCTGACACTGGAGGAGTTCATCGACAAGCCCCGCTTTGAATCCGTGCCGGTGGTCATCCCTCCCTCCAATCGCCGCTCGCTCATGGACGTCCGCCGCGAAAAGTCCGTCGTTCGCCTCCTGCTGAAAAGCAAGGATGGCCAATGGCTACGCCACGTCTGGGTCCCATTCAGCCCCTACAACACCGACAATTTCTTCGACCAAGTGCCCGAAACCGTGGTCGATGGCGTGCCGGGCGTCGGCCAGCTTCGCTTCATTTACGGCCGCGCCGTGCGCCCCCTGCCGACGACGATCACGCTCGAGCAACTCAAAACCGACATGTACCCTGGCGAGCTCCAGCCGCGCGAGTGGACCAGCCACTTCCGCTACCGCGACCCCCGGTCGGGGCAAATCCAAAAGGGCCGGGCGCATTTGAACAATACCTACACCATCGGCGATTGGACGCTTTTCCAATCCCACGCGGCCGGCGATCGCAAATCGTGGACGATTCTCGGCGTGGGCAATCGCCGCGGCGTGTGGACCATGCTCGTCGGCTGCACGCTGATCGCCCTCGGCATGACGTACGCCTTTTCGATCAAGCCGGTTCTATTGCGGCGCCGCCGCGAGCAATTCGCCCGACTCGCCGGGAGGGGGATTTAGCAGGATGAATCAACGTATCATGAGACAGAGTCTTCCGACTTCGGCACGAATCCGCCTGCTCGCCGGGTTGTCTTTAACTGCGATCTATTTCCACGCATCCGCCCCGCTCATTCACGCCGCCGAAAACGCGTCCGTCCCTTCACCCGCGGACGCGATCCGCGCAGTGCAAGATCAAATCGACATCGAGGCCTTGGGAACGCTTCCCATCCTCGACAACAACAGTTGGCGCTATTCCACCGTCGACTCCTGGTCGCGCAAAGTCCTGCAAACCATTTACGGCTCGACGAAGTTTCAAGATCTCGACCCGGTGGTGGCCGCCGTCGAGCTGATGTTCAACGTGGAGGCCTACCGCGATGAGCGCGTGCTCTACGTCAAAGACCTCGGCCTGCTTCAAGATCTGACCAAGCACCCCATTCCAATCACGGACGACGAAAGAAAAGCGATCTACAAGGCCAAGCGGGTCAGCTACAACCATCTCGCGTCGCCCGCGGTCGCGCAGCGGCTCGAAGAACTCTCGGGCGACATCTTCAAGAGCAAGGCCATGGGTCGGCTCGGCGCCGCGAAACACCACTTCGAGCGATTGCCCGCATTGTTCACGATCGTCCCCCGCCCCAACGGCGCGCGAGAAACGCCGTGGCTGCCGGTCTCAGCTATGCTCAAGGATGACGAGCGCGAGTCGGCGGGCATCTCTCTACAGCAGGCGCAGGGCGTCGTCGATGCCTATCGAAATTTCGGCCTGGCCTGGCTCGCCCGCGACGTCAAAGGCATCAATGTCGGCATCGCGGAGCTGAACCGGCTGCTGCCGGCGATGGCGTCCGATCAGGTTTATCCGTCGCTCGATGCCCGCCAGGCGGAAATGAAGTATCGCCGGCTTCAACTCATCCGCTGGGGCTGGGCCGGATACATCGCGGCGTTTTTCATTTCGATCTTCGCCGTCGCCACGCGCTACCGTTGGGCAAGGGCTTTGGGTCTGCTTTTCCTGCTGACCGCCATGTCGTTGCACGGCTACGACCTCTGGATGCGCTGGCAGGTCGTCGGCCGGGTTCCCGTCGCCAACATGTACGAGGCCGTGGTCTCGAGTGCCTGGATGGCGTCGCTGCTGGGCCTGGTGCTGGAACTTTTCACGAAGAAGCGGATTTACATGCTGGCATCCGCTTTCCTCGGCTTCTTCGCGCTCGCCCTCCCCGAGCTGCTGCCTGACCAGGTCAACAACAACATCCAGACCATGATGCCCATCCTCGATGACGTCATGCTCCGCATCCACACCGTGCTGATCATCGCCAGCTATGGTGTCATCATTCTGGCGTTCGCGGCGGCCAATTGCTATCTGGTCGTCTCCGCAGTGCGCGACAAAACGACGCTCGCCCGCGCCACCCTCGGCGCCCAGGCCGGCGCGGTTGCCTGCCTGATTCTCGCGTACCGCCAGCTCTTCGAGGTCGCATCGCCGATCGCGGTAAAGCTGTTGAACGCCATCGGAGTCGTGGGCGAAACCGAAGTGCTCGTGTATCAATTCGTTGGCACCATGTTGCTCTCGATCACGGGAGGGGCCTTCCTTTCCGTTGGCCTGTTTTCGTGGCTCGGCGGCCGGGCGGATCGGGACGCCACGCCGCGAACCGCTCTGAAGGCGACGGACTTTCCCGTCGAACGCGATATTTTGGAGGAATTCGACCTGGCCCATCGCGTTCTGATCTATATCGCCACCGTGGCACTATTCGTCGGCATCGTCCTGGGGGCCATCTGGGCCGACTACTCCTGGGGGCGACCCTGGGGCTGGGACCCGAAAGAGGTCTTCGCATTGAATACCTGGCTGGTTTATGCTATTTTAATACACGCTCGATTCGTCACGAAGCGGCGGGCCCTGTGGACCAGCGTCCTGAGCGTCGCCGGCTTCGCGGCCATGCAGTTCAACTGGTGGGTCGTCAACTTTTACATCGTCGGCCTGCACAGTTATGCCTGACCGCGTAAGCGCTGCCGGTGTTGTCCCGTTATTCAAGAGTGCTGATGATGAAAAAACAGAAATTGCGCATTGCATTGTTGATCCTCCTGGCGGCATTCACGCT
>DATMEE010000422.1:0-2941 GCA_035557035.1 Phycisphaerae bacterium | reverse complement strand
GAAAGGCCTGAAGCCCTATTTCGAGGAATATCACAAGGTCCGCTATACCGCCGAAGCGGTGAAGGCTGCCGTCGAGCTCGCGGCGAAATACATCAACGACCGCAAGCTTCCCGACAAGGCGATCGACGTGATCGATGAAGTCGGCGCCTCGCAGATGCTGCTCCCCGAATCCAAGCGCAAGAAGGTCATCGGCGTGAAGGAAGTCGAGGATGTCGTGGCGAAGATCGCGCGCATTCCTCCCAAATCCGTGTCGAAAACCGATACCGAGGCGCTCAAGACGCTGGAAGACGATCTCAAACGCGTCGTCTACGGCCAGGACTCGGCGATCCATGCGCTGTCATCGGCGATCAAGCTCGCCCGTGCGGGCTTGCGCCAGCCGGAGAAGCCGATCGGTTGCTACCTGTTCTCGGGTCCGACCGGCGTCGGCAAGACTGAGGTGGCGAAACAACTCGCCCGCGTCATGGGGGTCGAGCTGCTCCGCTTCGACATGAGCGAATACATGGAGCGCCACACCGTGTCGCGTCTGATCGGCGCGCCGCCGGGCTATGTCGGCTTCGATCAGGGCGGCTTGCTCACCGATGGCGTCGACCAGCACCCGCATTGCGTGCTGCTGCTGGATGAAATCGAAAAGGCCCATATGGACCTGTTCAACATCCTGTTGCAGGTGATGGATCACGGCAAGCTCACCGACCACAACGGCAAGAAGATCGACTTCCGCAACGTCGTGCTCATCATGACGACGAATGCGGGCGCTTCCGATGCCGCGCGGGAATCCATCGGCTTCGGGCGCGGCAAGCGCGAAGGCGAGGACGAAGAGGCGATCAAGAAGCTGTTCACGCCGGAGTTCCGCAATCGCCTCGATGCGACCATCAGCTTCGCTCCGCTCACACGCGCGACGATCGACCGCGTGGTCGAGAAATTCGTGCTCGAGCTCGAGGCCCAGCTGATCGACCGCGACGTGACCTTCGACCTCACACCCGAAGCCACGCGCTGGCTTGGCGAGAAGGGCTACGACGATGCTTTCGGGGCACGGCCTCTCGCACGCGTCATCCAGGAGAACATCAAGAAACCGCTCGCCGATGAAATCCTCTTCGGCCAGCTCAAGAACGGCGGAACGGTGCGCGTGCTCCTGGATCGCGAAAAGGATGCGCTCGCCTTCGAGTTCATCCCGGCCGACAAGCCGGCGGCGGCTCCCACCGGCGGGAAGAAAAAGCCGAAGCAGGAAGTCTAGCTAGGGCGCGCGTCCGAAGTAGAGTTGCTCGACTTGATCGGTGACCTTGCGGGCCGCGTTGCCCTGGAAGGTGAGCGGTTGGCCGCCCACAGTCATCGTCGCCGTGTAGTCGATGAGGCTCGGGTTGTTCGTCAGCACAACCACGGTGACGTTGTCTTCAGGAAACCGATTGAAGATTGCCGCGAAGCCCCCACGGGGGCCAGCGTTTCCCGTGTGCCAGATCAGCCTGTGTCCGTATCTCGTCTGGAAACGCCAACCAAAGCCGTAGTTGAAACCGTAGTCGGTAAAGAGCGCGGTTCGTGACGCGACCGATAGGAGCCGTTCATCGTCGAGCGCGTTGCTCCAGGTCAGCATGTCGTCCAGCGTCGAATAGATGCCTCCGGCGCCACCCAATGAGACGAGATCGAGGTTCACAACCTGCCATTCACTTTGAGGCGACTGCGAATACCCCTTGGCGGCATCGCCGGTCATCGACCCGGATCCCGTGTCGTGCATACTCAACGGGACAAAAATTCGGTCGCGCAAGAACGCCTCGTAGAGCTGACCGGACGCGCGTTCGATCACCATCGTAAGAAGCCCGTAACCTGCATTCGAATACGACATGCTCGTACCTGGTGCGAAAGCAAGCGGATCCCCAATCATGAGCTGGAACAATTGCTCATGTGTTTGGAACAGCGTTCCATCCTCGAGCGCCTGTCGAGCTTCGGGGTGGTTGACCCAATAGTCTCGGATTCCCGAACCGTGCGTGAGGAGATGTTTGATCGTTACGTCCTGCCAGGCAGGCGGGCTTGCGGCGTAGTATTTCGATATCCTGTCTTCGAGCGAGACTTTCCCGTCTTGCACAAGCAACATGATCGCAGCCGCGGTGAACTGCTTGGTGACAGAATAAATTGGAAACTTAGTCTTCGGCGTGTTCGGAATGTTCCGTTCCCGGTCCGCTAGCCCTGCCGCTTTGCGCAGCAACACCTGATCGCCGCGTGCGACTAGGATTACGCCTGAGAATCTATCTTCGCGGGCAACGGTATCGGCCGCGTCCGATGCCGCTTTCGTGAACGTGGCACCCCTGTCCGCCGGAGCCGCTGATCCCACTGAGACGAATAGTGTGAATAGTGCCGCGATCAGAACTATCGGTCGGACTTGAGCGCTCATCAGTCGTCGCCTCGCAGGGCGTTGAAGCCGTTTGTCATGCCCGACTCGATGTCGCGCACGGCGATCGGCGGGAAGCCGACCGAAACGTCCGCGCTTCGCCGCCACGCATCGGCGATCAAATCCCTGAGTTCGGAGACCCCCGCCGCAAGGCGATTGGACACGAAGATCTTCCCCTCGGCTGGATTGGCGGCGAAGCCTCCGGCCTTTTCCACTTGAAACAGCGCAGCCACTTCGCGCTGGGATGCGCTGAGGTAGCCGGACGTTCGTTGCTGGATTGAGCAGCGGCAGTCGCGATAAGGCGCGACATGCACGACGACGTCCTTGGCCATCACCGGACCTCGCGTGATCGTCCTGTCGAGAAGCGCGCGGAAGCCTCTCGTGGCCGGGAAGTTCTGCGGGTTGGGATAATTGCCCCAGCCATCCGAATGCACCGAGATGTGCAGCGGCTGGCTGCCGTCGCCCACGAAATGGGCCAGATAGCCGAGGTCTCGGATCGTCAGCCCTTCGCGAATCCACTGGTCCTGCAGGAACCAGCTTCGCTCCGCTGGCGTCTTCGCATAT
>DATMEE010000421.1:0-12980 GCA_035557035.1 Phycisphaerae bacterium | reverse complement strand
CCGCCGAGTCCCGCTGGAACCTGCGTCGCGAACATGCACCGCTCCGGGTGCGGCATCAGTCCAAACACCCGGCCAGTGCTGTCGATCAGGCCGGCGATGTTATCAATGCTGCCATTGGGGTTCGCCGGAAACTCCCTGCGTGTGTGCCACTGCTCTGTGAGCAGTGGTTTGGCGGCCCGCTCCTTTTTTTCGAACGGAGGACTCGCAACGGCGGTATCCGACCCGGCGGATGATTTCGTCACATATCGCAACGCCACCCGCCCCGCGTCGGCCAGCTTAGCCGCATCTTGCAACCCATTCGCGGTCGCAATCCGGCCCTCCCCATGGGCCACCGGAAGGTAATACTCGGCCCCGCGCTCTAAAAACGGGCACCTGTCGGTCTCACCGCGAAGCACCACCCACCGATCCTCGTAGCGACCACTCTCGTTCAGTGCCAGCGTGACGTCGACGCCGCAATCGCCCCCCGGCAGCAACCCGAGCCTGACCAGCACCTGAAAACCGTTGCAGATGCCCGCAATCAGCCCGCCCCGATCAACAAAACGCGAAAGAGCGTCCCCGAGCCGCTGGGCGAGCTGGTTGGCAAGGATTTTCCCACTGGCGATGTCGTCCCCGTATGAAAACCCGCCCGGAATCGCCAGCATCTGGAAGGCATCCAGCATGCGCGGGTTCTCGCAAAGCCGATTCACGTGTACGCGTTCCGGCAGCCCGCCCGCCTGCTGCCAGGCAAACGCGGTCTCTTCATCGCAATTGATGCCGGGAGCACGAAGCGTCAACATCCGAGGAATCGCCATGGCGCTATTTTATCAGCGAAATCAAAGCGCGCCACCGGGCCTCAACGCTCTAAATCGGTCCGGTTCCCCCCTCTCACGCCGCGCAATCCAGCCCCTTGAAAAATCGGGCAACTTCCCCGATACTTGCCCGGCTCGCGAGGCAGGTCGTGACCGCCGTCGGCTCTTTTGGCCCGCGAACAGGCTTTCAGAAATCTGCGAGGAGTTTCGGATGTACGCCATTGTTGAAGACGGCGGCAAGCAGTATCGCGTCGAAAAGGGCGACACAATCTATATCGAGAAGCGCGAGGTCGCCCCGGGTGAGACCGCGGTGACGTTTGATCGCGTGCTCATGGTCGGCAACGGCGCGGACAGCCGAATCGGCACGCCCGTCCTCGAGGGTGTCACCGTCGCGGGCAAGCTCGTCTCCGCGCTGAAGGGCCCGAAGCTCGATATCGTGAAGTTCAAGCGCCGCAAAGGCTACCGCCTCAAGAAGGGCCATCGCCAGAACCACCTCAAGGTCACCATCGAAGACATCAACGGTTGAACCATTCCGAGTCGCGTCGACACTCGGATGACCGCGCGAATTTCCGCAGGTGGCTGCCGCGCGCCAGACTGCCTGCGACCGGTGTCATGCAAGATCGAATTCGGAGAATTCTGGCTCTCGCACCGCTCGTGGGTTTCGTTCTGATCCTTTCGCATTGCGGAAGCCCCGAATCGCGCGGGGCGCAACGGCACAATGACGGCGAAGGAAACCTTCCCGCGCCGTCGTCGCCAACCACGTCGCAGAAAGCCGCCGAAGCAAAATACGAAAACAACCCGGCCTCCACGGAGGTCGGCTCGTACTCGATCCAATACCAATTCCCGCCCGAACGAAAGCTCTACTACGTCATCGAAAACAATTTCACCGATCGCGGCGGCGTCCCTCCCCTGCTGAGCTATTCGGCCCATGCCGACGACAAGCGCACGATCATCCAGTCCGTCACCACTCAACCGGTGAAGCCGCCCGCGCCCGCTGCTTCGGGCCAAGTGTCATTAACCTGGCAAATCGACCGGTACGAGGCCCGCGAGCACGGGATCAAGGACGAAGTGAAGTTCGACTCGATCCGCGATTCGTACGCCCGCGCGGAAATCCGCGAACTCGGCAAGATTCCCGGCGCGACGGTGACGTTCAATGTGAACCCGCGAACCGGCGTTTTTGACAACGTCCAAGTCGATCCCCGCAAGGATATTGGTCCTCCGACCCGTCGCCGCCTCTCGCGTACGGTCCAGCGTTTGTCGCTGACCCCCGAGAACGTCGCCAAATTGCTCGACGACTTCGGCCCGCTCTTTCTCCCAAATGGACCGGTGAAGCCCGGCGATACGTGGACCACCACGCGAAGCGAAGTGGTGAAGAGTTTCGGAGAAACTTTTTTTGATTATCGCTTCACGCTGCGTTCCATAAAGAAGGCCCAGCAACGTGACATCGCGGTCATCGACGTCGCCGGGGCAACGCGGCTCGTTCCCGAGCAGCCCGCGCCCGAACCGACCCAGCCCGTCCGACCGCCGCCCGCGCATCGCACTGCGGCGACGCGCCCGACACAGCAGTCTCCGCGCGGACCCACGACCCTGCCGGCCGCGAATACCCCACGAAGTGCCACGACCATGCCCGTCGGCGTCACGCGCCCAGCAGCGCCGCCCGCGACGCCACCCGTCAAGCGCGCCTCGACTAAGCCGAAGGACTTTAAAATCGACAAATCCGTGTGCCGCGGCGTCATCGAATTCGACATCACGCGCGGCGAGTTGGTGTCCATCGATCTCTCGCGGGAACTCGATTTATCCGCAGGCGTCGAGTCGGAAGAAATAAAAAACATGCGGCTTGAAACGGGTTGGGCACACCGCTTGGCAGTGCGCGTCACGGATTCACCGCCGCCGAAGCCGATCATCGCCGGCGGGCCCAAGCCGCCTGCCGATGATCCGGCCGAACCTGCCGCATCAAACGCCCGGCGCAAGCGGCCGCCGCCGCGCTCCAACAAAGGCATCACGTCACAACCTCACGCGCGCCCTCGATATAAGCCGTATGGGCAAACCACCACCCAACCGGGTGCGCGACCCCGGCATCGAAAACTCCCGAATCGGTACACCCCCCAAGCTACTTTCGTCGGACCGCCTTTCCTCCCGCCAGGCACTCGAACCCCTTCGTACCCAGGTGTTTCGCCATTTCGCGGAATCGGTCCGCTTCAACCGTACCGACCTCCCCATCAACGCCCCGTCCCGTCCACCCAGCCGATGCGCCACTCGATGAGCCGACCCCACTCCCCGACATCCCTGCCCAGCGAACCTCCCCAGTAATTAGCGCCACAATTCTTGATGAAGGGATAAGGACCGAACCCGACTTTCTCGTTTCCAAGGATGGTTCAAGACGGCGCGCTGACCGAGGAGACGACGCCGGACCGCGCATTCGTTCAGTTAAAACCAGCCAAGACAAGAAGTTGCGTAAAGCCACGCCGATTCTTGACACGGCACTCGCCGGGTCGTAAGACACTACCCGGAATCGAACGGGACGGTGTAATGTGAGTCTCAATCGTGAATGAGTTCGCCGTCGAACGGCGACGGTCGTAAATCGGTCAAGTCGAACCATGAAAAATCCAGGAGAACGAAGTATGAGGAACCTGACAACCGCGCTCTCAATCGGTCTAATGCTCGCCGGACTCTACGGCTGCGAGGGGGGCGGCGGCGGAGGCGGCCGCACCGAAAGTGTCATCGCATCCGTCAACTTCTCGCAAACCACCCAGCCGCGCGAGCCGCTGCCCGACCGCTACATGCGGATCGCCGTGTACAACGCCGATGTCACCGCCGAAGCCGGCAGCGACAGCGTCGACGAAAAGAAATGGCGCGAAATGGCGGCAGACTTCGTTCAGTCCGAGCTGCAGCGCGCCGCCGAAGAGCACAGCGTACCCATCAAACTCGTCGATCGCGAGCACATGAAGGCGACGCTGGGCGAGAAGGACATGGCCGCCGCGGGCGTGACCGAGGGCGGCGATGCGATGTCGTCAGCCGCGATCTCCGGAGCCGACGCGGTCCTCACCAGCAAGATCACCATCAAAGTCGATAAGCAGGGCAAGACCGAATACAAGGAAGGCCATTCGCTCGGCGGCATGCGCTTCGGCGGCGGTGAGCAGACTACCGAGTCGCGCAACATCACCGTCACCTGCCAGTTCCAGCTCAAGGACGCCGCCAATAACGAAATCATCTACGGCTACACCGGCCGGCCGCGGCAGCACCACGAAGGCGGCGCCAGCGAGAACTCGTTCTTCAAAAAGTCCAAGGCCGAGGTTGACATGGCCCCCCGGGACGAAGTGATCGCCCAGATCCTCGAATCGGAACTGGACGTGTTCATGAGCAAGTTCGTGCCGGTGACCTTCTCCGACAGCACCACGGTTGAACCGAGCCGCAACGAAAATTCCCGCGCCGGCGCCCGCGCCCTGGTCGCCGAGGACTGGCAAACCGCCCTGACCAACTTCAAGGCCGCCCTCGCGGAAGACCCCGAAGACCATGAATCCCTTTACGGAGCGGGCGTGGCCCACGAAAAGCTCGGCCAATACGAAGAAGCCCGCAAGAATTACAAGCTGGCCATGTCGTACGAAGAGAAAGAGCCAAAGTACGCTGCGGCACTCACTCGCGTGGAAACCCAGATCAGCCGCACGGAAGGGTAGCGTCCGCCGTCCCGGCGGACGGAGTGTGCCGCCGTGCATTTGTCACCTGACCACGGGTTGCCGTCGAATTCGGCAACCGCGCTCAACCGCCTATGAAATTGAAAAAGGAGAAATCGTATGAATCGCCGAGTCTGGTCCGTCTGCACCGCGTTGATCGGTGCCGTCATCGCGGGGCCGCTTGCCCACGCACAGGATCCCGCCAAGGAGGCGCAGAACAAGCTGCTCTCCAAGCGGGCCGCCGAAGCTGACGCCTACCGCAAGCTGGCCGAAACCGTGTACGGCCTGCAGCTTTCCTCAGAAACCTACGTCAAGGACTTTGTAACCGAGTCCGACGAAATTCGCACCGAGATGGATCACTTCATCCGCGGCGTGCGGCTGGGAACCCCTCGCTGGGATTCAGACCTGGTCTGCACCGTCGAGGCCGAAGTCACCGTCGCCAAGCTCATCACCGAAATGCAGGAGATGCACAAGCGGCACTACAAGGGCAACCACGTCCGCGCTGAAGACTTCACCAACATCAAGCAGTATTACAAAAAGGACGTCATCACCGCCGTCGGCATGGGCGCTCCGCGGCCGGACCTTCCGCCCGACGTTCCCGGCGATGAAATCCCCTTCGCGGGCACGCTGCCCGAGCCGACGATTCCCGATCTCTGGAAGAGCGTCTCGCCGCAGGGCCGCCTCATGGCCAAGCGCGCCGCCGAGCTAGACGCCATGCGCCGCCTCGTGGAACGGCTCAAGGGCCTCCGCATCACCAGTGACACGCTCGTGCGCGATTTCGTCGCCGAGTCCGACGTCATCACGACCGACGCCCAGGCAATGCTGAAAGGCGCTCACGAAGTCGGCCACGCCTACTACCACAACGACGAGCTGATCGTCGAGGTGACCTACGCAGTGCCGATGGACACCGTCATCACCACCATCAAGGAGCTGCACAAGCGGCACTACAAGGGCGATCGCGTCCGCGCACTCGACATCGAGGAAGTAACCAAGAAGATTCGCACCCAAACCTTCGAGGCCACCGGAATGGGCGTCCCCCGGCCGCCGGACATTCAGGCGGCCATGGCCAAGATGCCCAACACCATGCCCGACTGGCTGGGCAAGATGGTCACCGCCGAAGGCAGCGGCATCGCCCCCGACGACAAGGCCGGCACCCCGCAGGGCAAGCTCATGGCCGCCCGCGCCGCCGAGCTCGACGCCAAGCGAAAGCTCGCCGAGGAGATCATGGGTTTCCAGATCGACTCCTCCACGATGGTTCGCGATTTCGTCACCGAGCACGACGAGATTCAGGCCCAGCTCAACACCTTCATTCACGGTTCTTACGTGAAGTCCACGCGATATGACGCCGACGGCACGGCCCACGTGGTCGTTGAGATGCCCGCGGCGCAAATCTGGGACGTCGTTCACACGTACGTGATTATCAAGCAGGCTTGATGTGACCTGCCTGGGTTCGACCGTTAAGGAGAAAACATGCTTCGCAAACTGTTCACGACGGCCTTCGCACTCGCGTTCGTCTCCGCATCCGCGGTCACGACCGGCTGCAAGGAGGACGAACACAAGGTGACAGAAAAGAAGGAAACGACCTACGAGTCCGAGCCGACCGACACCGATCAGGGTGAAATGGTCGTCGAGTAATCTTCCGACGCTTCCGCTAAAATACAGCGCCCGCGCGAGACGACTCGCCTGGGCGCTGTTTTTATTTGATAATGCTCGCCGCAACGCCCAACGCCGGCTATTTGGCGATCACCGAGCCCCAACGAGCCGGCAGAATATAGCCACGGGTGGAGTTCGTCGAAGCGCAGCGCAGACGAACGGAACCCGTGGATATCAACGCCTTATGCTAAGTCCGCTCTGAAGGAGCGGAGGAGTCGCGACCCTGAATGATGCAGATCGAGTATTTTGGATTCTCGATCAGCATAAACTGGAAACGGCACTAGTGTTGGGCTTTTTCGTGGAGTTACGCAACGTGCGAATGCATCGTCTACTTTCGCTGTTTCTGCTCGCGGGAATCTGCATCGCCGTCGGTTGCAACAACGACCGAAAAGTGATCGAAAAGCACGAGCGCGCCCTCGAGGTTGAAGAGGAATCCTTGAACAACCCCCCCGAACCGAATGAGTAAGGCGAACCCGAAAACTCCGTCCGCCGCCGAAACCCCCAAGTGGTACGAAAGCGGCCTCAAGTTCAAGTGTACCCAGTGCGGAAACTGCTGCACCGGCGCGCCCGGGTTCGTCTATGTCGATGATGACGAAATCGAGAAGATCGCCGCATTCCTGGGTCGCCCCGGACAGGGGCTCGAACCGCACCAGGTTCGCCGCGTCGGCCGCGCTTGGTCGTTGACCGAGGACAAGAAGTCCGGCGACTGCGTGTTCCTGAAGCGAACCACCGCCGGACAGCGCGTCTGCTCAATCTACCCCGTCCGTCCGCTGCAATGCCGCACGTGGCCGTTCTGGAACACCCTGCTCGAATCGCCCGAGGCCTGGGACGCGGCCGCCCTGGATTGCCCCGGCATGAACACGGGCAAAACCTACGAATTCGTACAAATCGAAATCCGCCGCACGGCCCGCGTCTGGGAGGATGTGCCGGCGTGAGCCAATCATTGGGCGAGATCGTCGGGCAGGCATCGGAGAGTGACGCCATCGCATCACAGATGCGGAGTTTCTACGCCGAGCTCGATCAAACCATCGCCGCGCACGCCCCGGTCTGCACGAATCGCGGCGCCTGCTGCCAGTTCGGCCGCTACGGCCATCGCCTCTACGTCACCTCCGTCGAATTGGGATATTTCGTCAGGGGACTGCGCGCCCAATGGCGGCCGCCCGCTGGCGACGACGCCTGCCCCTACCAGGTCGGCGGCATGTGTACCGCCCGAGAACACCGGCCGATGGGGTGCCGCGTTTTCTTTTGCGACCCCAATGCCCAGCACTGGCAAAACGAGGAATACGAGCGTCAACTCGCGGCGCTCAAGCGAATCGGCGCCGAGCACGACGTCGAGTACCGCTACGTCGAATGGTTATCGGCGCTCTCCGAAATAGAGGAGAATCCCGGCGCAAATCTCGGCATTTCCCGCGATTTCAAGCCTGTTTTTGAAGCCCCCGAATCCGTTGACCCGCCGCGCGGGTTTGTGCTAGAATTGACGCAGGTCAGGCAAACTGACTCCCACCGGCAGCAAGGGGCTGCTCAGCATGGCGGGAACGTACCGTCCACACGCGAATCGCACGCCGATTAGAGCGTCTTACCGAGGTGCAGATCATGAAATTCGCAAAGCGGCTGATGATGATGGTTCTGGCTGTGGCGATCGTCGCCCCCATGGTCGGCTGCAGCGTTGGCGCGACCCGTCAGGACAACCGGCGGATGCTCCAGCGCGTAGCGCGGTTCGACACGCTGATGCTTGTGGACGACATCGCTCTGTTCGCCCAGACGAACCAGGTGCTCCGTACGTCGCGCTGGGTGGTCGACTAAATCATTTCATGCGGCGGCCGGCCAGGGCGTCGCTTTAGACTTCTGTCCTCCGGTTAGACGGCCGCGCACGAACGTGCGCGGCCGTTGCTGTTTCGGCTAGAATTCCCGCGCATTGATGACTGAGACTCCAGGTTGAAATGATCGCTGAAAAATGGATAAGGCTGTGCGACGCGAGCGAGTGTCCCCCGCATTCGCGCAGGTTCGTCGCGCTCGAAAGGCATGAGCTGGCCGTGTTTCACCTCGGCGACCCCGACCGCTTCGTGGTGATCGACAACGCCTGTCCCCACGCGGGCGGAAACCTGTCGGCCGGCGAGGTGATCGGCAGCGCCGTCGTCTGCCCGTGGCACGAATGGGTTTTCAGTCTGGACACCGGCGCCTGCACCGAATCGGAGCAGGTGTGCGTCAGAAAGTACGAGTGCCGCGTCGAAGGCGGCGCGCTGTACGCACGCTTGGAAGACTAGGAATCCCAGCACAAGATATCTGATGGTCGCGCTGCAAAACCGTTCCGTCGCCTTGCCGTTTGGCGGCTTCCTAAGGCATCGTCACCCGGGCCGTCTCGATGAATTCCCGCACCGAATCGTCGTGGGCCGGGTCGGCCAGATACGTCTCCAAAAGGGCCACCCCTCCGGCACGATCCCCCGAGAAATAACGCACGAACCCCAGCAGGAAACGCGATTCGGAATCGGCCGGGTTCTGCCCGACGTGGTCCTCCAGAATCCGCACGTGGGCCTCAAAGTCTCGCTGATTTCCGTACACCGATCGCAAATTGAACGCCGAATGCGCCAGCGACGGCGCCCGGGCAACCCCCTTGCGTATCTCGCTCGATGCCGCGTCGAACGACGCCAATGCGTATTCCGCCAAACCCAGGGCGACCCGCGCCGTGGCGTCCTCTCCGGCCAGCGCCAGGGCCTGAAGATACTCCGCCCGCGCTTGATCGTACTGCCCCTTCTCGAAGGCCTTGTCGCCCCGATCGAGGGCAATGCCGATCTGCCGCGCCGTTTCCACCACCGTGGGGCTCATCGCGGAGGCGCCTTTTCCCGCGGCCCCCGCCGGACCCTCTGCATCCGCATGACGCTCACCGAAATCATCCAGTGCCTCCGATTCCAGCGCCGCCTGCGTGCGATCCTCCCACGCCTCCATCGCGATCTCCGCCTCGACCGGATCAAGATACGGTCCGGCTTCAACGTAGTCGTCGTCATAGTAATCATCATCAAAGCGGTAACCCGCCGCGCCATACAACCCATACACCGGATAGCGAAACCCGCACGCGCCGTGATATCCATATCCATATCGTGGATAGCAGCTCGAATACGGATATCCCAGTCCGTGGCCGCCGGCGATCATCGTCGAGCTGTATGGCGAATATCCGTAGTAGGAGCCGAACACGTTGATCGCCGGAACCTTGCCCGCCGCCCGCGGCTGCTTCCAGTTATTTTTCACCAGTGTGCCGTGCAGTGTCGGCCGGTGGCCGATGTTGTCACCTGGGTGACATCCATCGCGCCGCGCGCTCCGGCGCCCGTGTTGAAACGAGCCACCGTGTCGCGAATTCCGTTGACCGTGTTGAAACGAGCCGCCATGCCGCGAGCCGCTCCCGCGATGAAACCCCGATTGTCCGCCGCCCTGTCGATGACCTCGGCCCGCGCTGCGATAGCCCCCCGCCCGCTGGGCGTGGCCCGCGCGCTGCATGTGACCGCCCCGCGGCCCCGTGACGCCCAGACCGCCCCGCTGAACACCGAATGCCTTTGGCGCCGCGATCGGCCGCGAAACGTGCCGGCTTTGAGCGATCGAGCGACCGGCATTGGCTGCGAACGCGATCACCAGTGCGACGATGGAACATACGAATAAGCGTGGTCTGAAGCGGAACATATCGCGCCTCCTCTACGAAATTGTATTGCAACCGCCGCCCCGATTGCCATTCGCAGCGAACATTTTCCGAGGCCGAAGCGCGCGCGAGGCAGTGCCCAATATCCCCGCGCTCCCATCTTCGATTCACGCTGCCCCACGGGCGAAATCGAGAGAATTGGAACGAATTCCCCCGTTTTCGACGCCGCCTCTGATTTCCGATATAATCCCTCTTTCTCGCCCGTTATTATCCGTCCTCGGAGCATCAACGCGTGAAAATGCCCAGCGTATCCTTCGTCTCACTCGGTTGTCCTAAAAACCTGGTGGACTCCGAAAAAATGCTCGGCCTCCTCGCCGAGGCCGGCTGCCCCATCGTCAGCGGCGCCGACGGCTCGGCCGACGTCCTCGTGGTGAACACCTGCGGCTTTCTCGCCGCCTCGCGCGACGAAGCCGTCGGCATACTGAAGGAGGCCGCCGGGCAAAAATCACGCGGCGAGATCAAGCGGCTGGTGGTGGCCGGCTGCCTCGTCCAGCGCGACGGCCGCGGCCTCCTCGACGCCGTGCCGGAGGTCGACGCCCTGGTCGGCGTCCACAACCGGGCCGACATCGTCCGGGCTGTCACCGGCAAGACACCCACGCAAATACGCAAGACCCGCGCCGCGAAGGGAAGCACGAAATCGGCCGCCGCGACTCAGGGCCCCCCGGCCGGCAGCCTCCTGTTTCTCGGCGAGTACCACGCCAGCTCCTGGGTCGACGCCAATAAATCCGACACGGCCCGCCTGCGTCTCACGCCCTCGCACTATGCCTACCTGCGCATGAGCGAGGGCTGCAACCAGAAGTGTACCTTCTGCACGATCCCCTCGATCCGCGGGCCGATGCACAGCAAGGGCGTCGACGAGATCATGGCCGAAGCCCGCGAGCTGATCGCCGACGGCGCGGTCGAGATCAATCTTCTCGGCCAGGACACGACCAGCTATGGCATCGACCTCGGTTATGGCCCGGGCCTGAGCGGCCTTCTGCGCACGCTGAATACGCTCGACGGCGTCGAGTGGATCCGTCTGATGTACGCCTATCCCAGTGACTTCACCGACGAGATGATCGACGCCATCGCCGAATGCGAGCACGTCGCCAAGTACATCGACATCCCGCTTCAGCACATCAACGACCGCGTGCTCAAGGCCATGTACCGCCGCGTCACGCGCAAACAGACCGAGGCGCTGCTGGAAAAACTGCGCACGCGCATCCCCGGCGTCTCTATCCGCACCACCTTCATCGCGGGGTTTCCCGGTGAAACGGCCGCCGAGCATCGCGACCTGCGCGATTTCATCCGCGGCTTCGGCTTCGACATGCTCGGCGTTTTTCCCTACAGCAATGAGCCCGGCACCCCCGCCCATCGCATGAAGAGTCATCTGCCGCCGGAGCTGATCGACGAGCGCGTCGAGGAACTCATGCTCTCGCAGCAACAGGTAGCCTTCAAGCGAGCGGCCGCGCGCAAGGGCGAGCGCCTCCGCGTGATGATCGACGGCTACGGTGACTCAGGCGTGTACCCGGCACGGCACCAGGGTCAGGCGCCCGATGTGGATAGTGTTGTGTACGTCGATGGGGGAGAATACGACCCGGGTCAGTTCGTGGACGTCAAGATTGCGGGAACCCGGGATTATGACCTGCTCGCCCGCCCCGCCACCCGTTCCCTGTCCGTGCTGCGCTAACGTATCAGGCGGCGACGACGAACCACGCTCAGAGCCATGAGCAGCAGGAACGCTGAAGCGCCACCTCCCGCGCCGCAGAACCCCGCCCCGCAATCGAGCAGGCACTCAGGCGTCTCGTGCTCGTGGGGCGAGTTGTCATTCACGTTGTTGGGCGGCGCGCCGGTGTTGTCGTTGTCGTTAATGATGTCGTCATCGGCCGGATTGTCGTTCTGATTCCCGGCATTCTCGTTCGCGTTCGAGTTCTGGTTCGAGTTGGCGTTCCCATTTGTATTCGTGTTCTGCTGGGGATTTCCGGTATTCCCGTTCTCGTTGTTGTTGTTCTCGTTGCCGTTGGTGTTTTCGTTGGAGTTCCCGTTTTCGTTGGAATTCCCATTCTCGTTGGAATTGCCGTTTTCATTCTCGTTCGCGTTTTCGTTCTGATTCGTATTTTCGTTGCCGTTGTCGTTCTGATTGTTGTTTTCGTTCTCGTTCAAATTCTCGTTTTCGTTCGAGTTTCCATTCTCATTGGAATTCCCATTCTCGTTCGAGTTCCCGTTCTCGTTGGAATTCCCATTCTCATTTTCGCCGCCGCACGACCCCTCCGGCACCCCGCAACCGCAGTCGCCCGGCTCGGTCTTGAGCGGATCGGCCGGACATCCGTCGCAATCGTCGGGCGCCCCGTCCGAATCGCCGTCGTTCGCATCGTCGAAGCCGGGACACGCGTCATCGACATCGCCCACCCCGTCGTCATCCGAGTCGACGAGAATCACCAGCTCCGCATCGGCCGTCGCGGTCGCATTGCCCCGGCGGGACTCCCAGTGGCTGGTGATCGTCAAATCAGAATTCACCGGCACCAGCCGCGTAATCTGAATCACCGCATCCGGCGCCAGCGAAATCGCCTCGTCATCCAAAATCTGCCCATGCTGCGAACTGGTCAGATCATGCCGGTCAAATGGCACTTCGCCCACGTTCGTGACGGCGTAGCACACCCGCACAATGGTCCCCGGCTCAACCATAAGCGGACTGCCGGCCGGCGCGCACACGTCGGGCCCCGTGTTCTCCACGCCGCTGACCGTCGCGGCGATGCCCCCCGGTCCCAGATTCGCGACCAGGCACCAATCGACCAGCACGCCGGCATTGCCGCCGCGAGTATCGATCACGCTGATGATCCAATTCCCACCCAACTCTTCGCCGTCGAAAGCGCTTAGCGGTTGCGGAGAAATGAAGTTTGGCGGAGAAATCGGAAACGGAGAATTTGCATCGGCCCCGCACTGATCGACGATCGGCCCGCCCGCGCCCTCGTCATCCAAGACGACGTGCAAATCGTTGCTGCCGCAGCCGCCGGCAATCGCCGGCACGCCCGGTCGATCGACGAGCAGAGCGCTGGTCCCGGTTTCAATGTGTTCGAGCGTAATCACCAGCTCGCCGACATGCCCGTGCGTGATGTTCAGTCGAACGTCAAGATCGTGAATCACCGCCGTGGGCGGAACCACCAGAAGGTCCTGGCTCGTCGCCTCATCAGATATCTCCGCATT
>DATMEE010000420.1:0-2073 GCA_035557035.1 Phycisphaerae bacterium | reverse complement strand
AGGCTGATCGTTGTTGAGGCGCCGACCTTTGCTGTCGCAAAGGGTGCGAAGCCGCCCTGAAAGGTATTGATCATGAAGAACACACCACAATGCGAAAAATGCGGCGGCAGAACCTATCTGTCGCGCCGCGAGGCGAGCCCGGCGCCGGGTCCACAGCATGAAGTTCAGACGTTCCGCTGTGCGAGTTGCGAGCATCTCCAGACGCTCGACGTGAATCTGGCCGCAGCCACTTAGCTGCCCCCGGGGGGAACAGCCTCAGCCCGGATTTGCCGCGTGACCGTTTGACGACCGTCGCGCTTCAAGTTCGGAGGTCAGGAAATCCACAAGGTCCGTACCCAGGTCCTCTTCGAGCTGCTGGTTGGTGAACCCTGCCTTTGCGGCATCATCGATGCACAATTGGGCCAGGGATACCGCGTCGGGCGCCGACGGATGGGCGCCGACATTCGTCCTCACCCAGCCGTCGACGAAGTAAATCACCCTGCTGATCATCTGTCCTCGCGATGGTTCTGTGCAAATCGGAGGGCCGGCTCGCAAGGAACGGGCCCGGGCAAGAAAACACACAACCGGCGAGAACGTTGCACTGCGGCATAACTTGGACTCAGCCACGCAGCTTTCAGTCGCGGTAAACCCGCCTCGACGTTCTTTTCTTGCCGATTGGCCGGGAGTCGGCCGTTTTCGTCCTAATTGGACCCTGAGCCTACGGTCCCAGCCCAATCGCGTTCCCGTCCTTCAAGACGCACCTGAGCCATAGGGCCGCGTGATGATTTCAAGCTTGTGCCCGTCCGGATCGTCGAAATAGACCCCGCGGCCACCGTCATGGTGGTTGATCACTCCCGGCATGCGTTTAGAGGGATCGGCCCAATAGGACAATTTGCGCTCGCGGATGCGCGCGAAGATCGTGTCGAATTCGGGTTCGCTGACGAGGAACGCATAATGGGTCGGCGCGACCTCGTCGACCTCGTCAAAGTCCAGCGTGACGTCGCCCACCTGAACCGCGAGGAAGGGTCCGAACGGCTTGGCGGCTGGCAATCCGAAGAGCTCAGTCAGGAACTTGGAGGATGCCTTCTTGTCCCGGGCGAAAACGATGGTGTGATTGAGCTTGATGGCCATTTCGCGTCTCCAGCAGCCCCCCGGCCAGTCTATCACGTCGCGTAAGCGGGACTCACCGCAGAAGAACTCCTCAACTTGTGATCGCCCCGCTGTGGCCCTCAGCCACGCCCCGGGTGGGCGACATCGACACTCTTGGTGCCGGACCGTAATATTGCGGCACTCACGCTATACACGCACCAAGCGACAGCCGAACGAAATGGGGAGCCCGAAATGTCGAAGCAGACCGACGTTCCGAATGTGAAACGCCGCAGGTTTCTGAAGGGCGCAGGCCTTGCCGGTGCCGCGGCTCTCGCGACGCCGCTGAAAGCGGTTGCGGCTCAGAGCGCACCGGCCCGCAACGCCGTGCCTTTGCCCAATCGCGCGGCGGAGACCGCGGTCCCGCCGGCGCTCGAGCCGTTGACGGTCGGGCGGAGCGGCAGCGATTTCATGATCGACTGCTTGAAAAGCCTCGGCTTCGAATACATGGCGTCGAACCCTGCCTCGAGCTTTCGCGGCCTGCACGAGTCGCTGATCAATTACGGCGGCAACGTCAATCCCGAATTCCTCACCTGCTCGCACGAGGAAATCTCGGTGGCGATGGGCCACGGCTATTACAAGATCGAGAAGAAGCCCCTCTGCATCTTCGCCCACGGCACCGTCGGCCTGCACCACGCCACCATGGCGCTCTATAACGCCTGGTGCGATCGGGTGCCGGTCTATTGCGTGATCGGCAACGTGATGGCGGTGGAAGAGCGGCGTCCCGGCGTCGAATGGAATCACACGGCGCAGGATGCCGCCGTCATCGTTCGCGACTACACCAAATGGGACGATTACCCTGCCTCGTTGCAACACTTCGCCGAGTCGACCATTCGCGCCTACAAGATCGCGATGACCCCGCCGACCTTACCGGTCGTGATCGTCGCCGACGGCGCTTTACAGGAAAACCCGATCGAGGAAGGCGAGAAGCTAAGGATCCCGAAGCTG
>DATMEE010000419.1:0-2617 GCA_035557035.1 Phycisphaerae bacterium | reverse complement strand
GAGCCGATGAAGGCGCGCGCGCGATTCGGGTGTGGCCTGCGGCGGTGGTGGCGGATGCGAACGTGCTTTTGCGGGATGTCGCGGAGATCAGTGGATTCGATGCCCGGGAGCGCGAGCGACTCGGCGTGGTGATCGTATATGGCTCTCCTCGAATCGGCATTGAGACGCCCGTCGAGATCGATGACATTCGTGAGGCACTCATCGAGGCGGAGATCAATCTGGCGGCCGTGCGGATTCATGGGTCGTCGCGGTGCAGGGTCAGTCGAAGCGGGCCGGCGCGCGAGGCGCGGGCCGTGGTGCGGCCGGGACGCCGGAACACCGGCGGGCGAGCGAGCGAACGACGCACTCAGACGGCTCTTCCGAGCCATAAGCAAGTTGGTCCAAGAAAACTGAATGCCGTGGCGATTGACGGTCATGGGGTTCATCATGAAACGGGCGGCGTCGGCACGGTTGAGGACGCTTTGCGGAATCACATCGCTGCCGGGTTTGTGGAGGAGGAAGGGCGGGTGGAGATTCGGTTCAGCCCTACTTCTCAGAAGCTGTTGGCCCGAAGCCTGGCCGGGATGAAATATCGCATCAGCGATCGGGATGGACGGCGCACGGGGCTGGTGAGCTTTGAGATTGTTTTCGAGGGGACCCTTGCGCCAGACGGGGAATCCGGTGGTGAGCCGGTGCGAGAAGCGCTGGTTTCGGCGGAGGTGTCGCTGGTTCGTGACGTGGTTGTGGCACGACGGCCGATCAACCAGGGGCAGATGATCACGGGTCGGGACCTGAAGCTGGAGGAGCGGCGGTTCGAGGAGCGGCAGAACGCGGCGCTTTTTGATCTGGCGGCCGTGGTCGGCTTTCAGAGCCGGCGGTTTATTCGGGCGGGGGAGATGGTGGACGTGAAGTCGATCGAGTCGCGGCCGCTGGTGCGGCGCGGGGATCAAGTGCAGATCGTGATGGGTGGCGGCGGGGTGGAGATTCGCGCGAGCGGGCAGGCGCAGTCGGCAGGGGCGCTGGGCGACGTGATCGCGGTTCGGCGGGATGGGTCGCGGCGGAAGCAGGATTTGATTGATGTCACAGTGGCGGGGCCGGGGTTGGTGACGTATGCGGGGCCGCGGTTGGTGGCGGCGGCAGGGGAATGAGTCGCGGCGCACGATTTGGATGGAATAATAATGAATAACTACAATCCCACTTCTACGAGCACTCCGCCGCCCCATTCGGGGCGGACTATTACGCGCGGCCTGAATCCACGGGTTGCGCTTTGCTCCACCGGTGGCTCCACACCGTCGCCCCGTTGGGGCGAAGAGTCGAACAGAATTCTGATTGCTACGGCATTGATCGTGCTGACCTGCGTGAGCACCTCGTTTGCGCAGTCGTCATCGCTTTATCGATCGGCGAAGGCGCGGGCGGCGGGGACGGTGGATGCGGGCGTGGGTGTGCCGACGACGCAGCCGGCCGGCGGAGTGGCCGGGGCGAATGCGAATGCGGTGGCGCAGGTGGGGGCGAACAATGCGCTGCGGATCAGCGCCGGGTCGTCGCCAGTGCCGGCAGCGCCGAAGAATCTGACGCTCATTCAGCATTCCTTGACGGCGGTGGCGCCGCCCGAGGCGACGCAGGTCAAGGTGCATGACTTAATTGGGATCATCGTGCGGCACCGATTCCGGTCACAGACCGATTCGCGGATGCAGCAGAAGAACGAGTGGGACGTGCAGTCAAAGCTGGAGGCATGGTTTCGGATTCATGACAAGAAGTGGCAACAGCAGAACCTGGCCGGCGGCAAGCCGGAGATCGATTTTCAACATGAGAACGAGATGAAGAACCAGGGTCGGTCGAACCGGCAGGACGTGGTCGAGACGCGGGTGATGGGGAAAGTGATTGACGTGAAGCCGAATGGGAATCTGATCGTGGTGGGGGCGTCGAAGATTTCGTACGGGGAGGATGGGCAAATTCTGATGCTCAGCGGCGAGATCAACAGCCGGGACGTGCTGCCGGACCGGACGATCACGAGCGACAAAATCTATGACCTCGATGTTGAGATCAAGAACAGCGGGACGGTGTCGGAGGCGGTGAAGCGCGGGTGGTTGAAGGAAGTGCTGGATGGGGTGAAGCCGTTCTAGAAACGCCGAAACGCCGAAAAGTCGAACGCGAAAAAGTCGAAAGTCGAAAATTGAAAGTCGAAACGAAGGCATAAAGGGAACGGGTTGTTTGGCCAAGACGCGGTCGTGTCAGGGAACGCGCGAGAGAGACTCGCGAACGGAGCAAATGCGCAAGTCGTGAAGCGGATCAGTGGAATAACTCGAAACGTGACGACGCTCGTGATCATCGCGAGTGTCTTTGGTTCGGCATTGGAGTTGCGAGCTACGACCATCGGCGATGTTTCGCACTTGAAGGGGCGGCGGGCGAATACACTTATGGGATATGGACTCGTCGTCGGACTGTCGGGCACGGGCGATGGCGGGAAGTATGCCGCATCGATCCGGCAGCTTCAGGCGATGCTCAGCCGGTTTGAGATTCCGGTCACACAGACCGAGCTATCGGACACCAAGAACGTGGCGATCGTTTGGGTCGAGGTGAAATTGCCGGAGAACGGCGTGCGCGAGGGCGACGCGGTCGATGTGCAGGTCAGCGCGGT
>DATMEE010000418.1:0-16893 GCA_035557035.1 Phycisphaerae bacterium | reverse complement strand
GAAAATGTTCAGCACGGCATCTTTGCAGGCAATGATTGCCGTATCGTCAATAACTTGTGCTGTGCAAACGGTGCTGGCGGCACAGGGTCCGGCATTTATGTCAATGAAGCCGACACGCACATCGACGGCAACACCTCGAATGACAATGATATTGGCATTGAGGTGACAGTCGGCGGTTGTATGATTAGAAGGAACGTCGCAACCGGTAATACAACATATAATTGGTCGATAAAAGCTGGGAACGCGCTTGCGCCTATTGTCAATGCATCCACCAATGCATCGGATGTCAATGGCAATAGCACCACCGGCGTGAGCCTTGGGTCGACTGATCCGAACGCGAACTTTACCTACTGAGTCGATCCGAGCGTATGGTTCAGAATGGTTCGGTGGGGGCGCGTTAATGCTCTCGCCGACATCTGAATTTACATTCTGGCTTCGTCGGCGTTCGGCAGTGGTAAGGATGAGCAGGCGTTGTGCTCCTGATTTGCCGCACATACCTTTTCTGGCCCCAGACGCGCTCGTTGTGTGAGGGCACAAATCCGAAGTGGGACGCCGGGTATCCTCGCTAGCTGCCCATCCGCTGTTCCCCGTAGCATCTCCTGCGGCTTCACGGTTCGCTTGCAAGTTGTTTGGCTGCAGTTTATCGAGTAGGATTGCATGGAAAAGAGAACCCTATGCAGTCGGTGATAGCGGGATTAGACGCGTATTCTGAAGGCGGCTTGACGGATCAGCAGATTCTGGAATGGCTGCACGCACCCGCACGCGCTTTGATTCGACGCTATCGGGTGCAGTTTGACGGGGTCGTTGAAGATATCCTCGATCGCGACGTCTACCGCATCCAGCACCATCCTGGCGTCAAACTTGGACTGGAACTCACCTGGACCGAGGATCCTTTTGATGATCGAAACTGGCTGGTCTGGTTTCACTCGCTTGCGCCCATCAGTTACCTGACCCAGGGATGGGAAATGTCGGGCGAGGCGAGATGCCTGCAGCGGGCGACCGTCCTGGTTGATTCTTGGATCGCGGCCCACATCGAGGAAGGCCGGGCCCATTCGATGACTTGGCACGACCATGCGATCGCGCTACGGGCGCTGGCCCTGCTGGAATTCGCGGAAGCCTGGCGCGCGGTCCACTCTGAAGACGTTCCATTCGCGCGGCGGTTGCTGGCGACGTTGCATCATCATGGTCGGCTTTTGATGCACCCGGAAATCTATCGTCCGGGGCACAACCACGGCATCGAGCAAGATCGGGCACTGCTTTCGCTGGCGCTACTCGTGCCGCAGTGGTCGGAGTCCGAGCCGTGGCGGCATTTGGGGTGGTCGCGGCTGCTGGAGCAAATTGACGCAGGCATCTCGGCGGAGGGGGTTCACTACGAGCATTCCCCCGAATACGAGGGACTAGTCTATATGATGCTGGCGCAGACGCGCGATTTTCTTCTGGCTCATGGCCACGAGTGCGACAGGCTGGTGCGCGCCGTGGACAGCCTGCAAAAGAAGATCGCTTTTTCCGTAAGGCCCGACTGTAAATGGCCCGCCGTCGGGGACTCGGTCGCGCATTCTACAGAAGAATTACTGACTTATTTTCAAACGCGGCCTGAATCCAGCCCGGAAACGCGGTATGCGCTCACAGGCGGACGCGAAGGCACTGCGCCGGCGTCGAGCCATCTGATCCTAAACGGCAGCGGTTGCGGCGTGTTTCGCGAGCATTGGCACGCCGAGACATTCGATCAGGCGCTGCATTGCTATTTCACGTCGGCCTTCAACACCCGCACACACAAGCATCTCGACGATCTGTCCTTCTCGGTTTTCGCGTTCGGACGAGAGATTCTGGCCGACGCGGGCAGATATTCCTACAACTACACCGACCCCCGCCGGCAATACTGCGAGTCGGTATTCGGGCACAACGTCGTCATCCTCAACGGGACCAACACCGACATCCGGCGGCTGAATGTCGGAAAGTCGGGCATCACCTCCAGTTTCTCGGGCAAGCGCGTCGTCGGTGTCGATGCGGTTCACTACCTTTATCAGGGGGCCGAGACGAGGCGTCTGCTGCTCTATTTTGCGCCCAACGTGATCATCGCGTTCGATCGCATTCTTTGCGACAGTCCAGCGTCGACCGTGCAGCAGTTCCTCTTCGCGCCCGAATGGAACGTGGAGCCGGATTCGGCGAACCCCGCGCATCTGTTAGCGCGCGTCGGGGACGCGCCCGGAGATTCACCGGTCGTTCACATGCTTCAACTCATGAACGAGACACCGCCGCCGCGCGTGGTGAGGGGACAGGACGACCCGCTGATCGGCTGGGTTTCGAGGGAGCACGGGAAACTGGAGGCCTGTTGCGCGGTTCACACTGAAGTATCGAGCGCCACCCCGGTTTTTGTGACGGCGTTTGTCTTTGACGCATCGGGGCAGGCGACGACGGCGCCCGGCGGGTCGGCGGTCTGGGACGGGCGCGAACTGCGCTGCCGCTTAAGCGGCGTGAGCGAGCCGATTGAATTCACCTATTCCTGGTCCCCGGGCCGGGCGCGGCTGTTTCAGCGAGATGCGATTCTCGAATCGCAAGTCTGGCCGACGCCATACGAATTTCGGACGCGTCGAAGTCTGGCCGGGCGGTCGTCGGCGAGTGCGCGCGTGCGGCTGTCGGAGACGTCATTGCTCTTCGCGGAAGCGGCCAAGCCAGAAGGCGGGGTCGCTGACACGTTGAATGCCATTTCCGCCCATGTGAGCAAGATCGAAGCACGGCAGATCGAGACGGTCGAAATTCTCAATCAGGACCTTGTGCAGCTGCAGCGCGGGTTGGAATCGGTGCAGGCGGGCTTTGTCGATAAGCTGCTGCATCGCATCGAGGAGCTGGAGCACCTTCGCGCCCGGAGTGAAGCGAACGCGGAACACCTGCGGGTGCGGCTGGGCTCTCTTGAGGAGGCGGAACTCGAGCTTCGTGAACGCCTTTCTCGTCTGAAAATCGTGGCGGCGGGCCGGGCGGCGAGCATCGGGAAAAAGAAGGCGGCGTTGGAGCGGCTTCAGCAGGAAAAGCTGGACCTTCGCGAGAAACTACGGTGGGCGCGGGAAGATCAGCGGCTGAAGCATCGGCGATTCATGCACGCCCAGGAGCATCTTTGGGACACACTGAACTCCGTTCGATGGCGCCTGGGCCATGCACTGATTCTGGCGTTGAATCCGTCGCTCGACACGTTGAAGCTCCCGGTTCGACTGATGAAGCTGGCGCGGGAGGGCATGCGCCGCCGTTCGGAGCGCGCGCTCAAGGGCGACACGATTTCAGAAACGACGGCGCTTCCGGCGAAGTCGCTGCCGGCCGCGCCGATGCCGCGCGCTTCAAGGCCGCACAAACCGTCGCAGCCGCGGGGCGACGAATCGGCCGCGGCGTCGTCGCGATTGTTCGATCGCGTGCGGCTCAGGCCTACCGAGATCGGCCCAGTGAGGGCGCCGCGGCGCGAGGTGCGGGTCGCGTGCATTTTTGACGAGTTTTCTTATGAGTGCTTCGCCCCCGAAGCGGACCTGAGGCAGCTTACGCCGCGTGATTGGCGGCGGCAGATGGAAGAACACAGGCCGGCGCTGCTGTTCGTCGAATCGGCGTGGAAGGGCCGCGACGAGGCGTGGCGGCACCTGGTCTCGACCGATCGGCGCAACGGCGACGGGCCGCTCAAGGACATTGTAGACCACTGCCGGGCGCGCGGCATTCCGACCGTCTTCTGGAACAAGGAAGACCCGGCCAATTACGAGCACTTCATCAAGTCGGCCGTGTGGTTTGATCACATTCTCACGACCGACTCCGATTGCATCGATCGCTATTCCAAGGCGGCGGGCCACAATCGCGTCGGCGTGTTGCCGTTCGCCGCCCAGCCGCGCATTCATAACCCCGTCGGCCGGCGGGGCGGCGAGCTGGGCGACGTGTGCTTCGCGGGCACCTGGTATGCGGCCAAGCACGACGGTCGCAAGGAGGATGCCCGGCTGGTGCTGGAGCCGGCGCTGGCCTTCGGGCTGCACATTTACGATCGGATGTTCGGCTACAAGGGGCCGGGTTGGCAGAATTATCTGTATCCGCCGGAGTATCAGGGAGCGATCCGCGGCGGGCTTCCGTATGAGGAGATGCTGGAGGCGTACAAGCGCTATCACGTGTTTCTGAATGTCAACTCGGTGCGCACCAGCCCGACGATGTGTGCGCGGCGGGTTTTCGAGATTCTTGCGTGCGGAACGAACGTGGTGAGCGCGTATGCGCCGTCGATCGAAAATCTGCTCGGGCCGGACTGCGTGCACCTGGCGCGCTCTGCGGAGGAGACGAAGCAGCATCTTGAGGCATTGCTCGGCGACGACGCGCTGCGCAACCGCACCAGTGTTGGTGCGATCCGGCGGGTGATGGCGGACCACACCTATGAGCACCGATTCGCGGAGTTGCTGAGCCTGGTCGGGATGGGAGCGGCGGCGAAACGGGACAGGGTGCTGTGCGTGCTTTCCGTCGCGAATGTCGAGGACTATCGCGCGGCGCGGGCGTTTCTGGACGCGATTTCAGAGATTCCGGTCGAGGCGGTGTGGCTGGTCGCGCCGGAAGGACCGGCCATCGACGCGCCGGGCCGGGTGTTGCGCATCGTAAATGGAAGCGCAGGCGCGGCGCTGTCGGAGGTTTTGGAACCCTCCGATGCCGATGCGCTGTTCCTGTGGGACTCGCGCCTCGCGGACAGTGCGGTGATGTTGCTCGATCTCTATTCTGCGCTGTCGTATTACGGAGGCGATGGCGCGTGCAAGCCGGGGTCCACGCCGGTTGACCGGCTCGTTTTTACGTCGACCACGGATGCGCCGCGGCTGCAAACGCTTCTTCGAATGCCGGCGGCGAAGAAAGTCGGCGCGGCTGCTCTCGTGAGTGACGAGCGATTTGGCGAGGCCGTTCGCTTGCACGAGTTAAGCATCCTCGCCACGGATACGGTGGGTGTGCAGCCCGTTCCCGATGGGGCGATTAAGATTACAGCCCTTTCGAGTTCGTCGCCTTTGCAAATGTCCGCTGGGGACGATTCCGGGATCGGCTGTCCTGATACTATTATTTCGGATTGTGCGAGTGAGGCTTGCTTTGCTCCGGAGCCGCGAACGGCCGCGAGTGCTTGAAGGCCGGGGCGACCAAGCCAAAACTGGGGAACAAGATTCACGTCGTGCAAACACTTGATCGGAATCCTACTCCCGCCTGCATTCCTGACTCGCTGTTTCCTTGGGCGGCATTGATTGCACTACTCGCGATTGGCGCCACGCTTCGGTGCGCACTTTTTTCCGGAACGCTGGGCAACGATGAGATTCGCCACGCCTACAACGCCTACTTTCTCACCGCCCCGGATGAAGTGAAACGCGCGGTGGTCAACTGGCACGACGACACGCCTTACCGGCGGATGGGAATCAACCTGCCCCTCTGGCTGGTCATGCAGATCTTCGGCGTCTCCGATGCCTCGATGTCGCTGGTGCCGCTGGCCGGGAGTCTGCTGGGGATCACAGTCGTCTTTTTCATGATGAAACATCTGGAAGGCCTCGCCGCCGCCATTCTGGGGGGTGGTATTTATGCGCTGCTGCCGCTCGACGTGTATATGGGGACCATCTGGCTGCAGGACACCATCTTCGTGGCGGTCCTGTCCATGCACATCTATTTTCTGATCCGGGCCATCGAGGCACAGAGGGGGCGGCGCTTTGCCTGGGCACTGGCTGCCGGCCTGGCGCTGGGCTATCTGCAATTCGTTAAGGAATACGCGATTCTCGTATTGGCCGTGGTGGGCGTGTGGGTTCTTGTGCGGCTATTTTGCCGCGAGTGGCGGGCATTGTATGTGCTGCTGGCAATCGCGATCGGCCATGTCGCCGTTCAGGCGGCGATGCTCGCCGTGTTTTGGCCCCGGCATCCCGAAGTCCTGTGGTACTGGCGGGAATCTCTTGCGGTCATGCTCACTGCGGGAAAGCAAGTCGAACCGCTGTCGAACATTTTATATCTGGTCTGGTATCGGCTGACGCAGATGTGGCTGTTTGGTTACCTGGTGGTGGCGTTTCCTGTGGCTGCCATCGTCGCGCTGGCGTCGCGACGAACGCGGCATCGCCTGATCTGGCTCGTGCTGCTCCTCACGCAGGCCGGTGTCCTGTATGGCGCCATGAAGAACACGCAGGGGCAGACACGTTATATGCTGCAGCTTGCGCTTCCTTTCATCGTGCTGACCACCATCGGCATCTGGCGGCTCATTCAATGGAGCAGAATCTCTCTTCGGCCGACGCTGGCAGGTCTGTTGATCCTGGCCTGCTGCGGCGCGACCGCCGGAGCGCTGCGCCCCGAGCATCAGCAATTCCACGCCGACCGGACGCGCGCCGTACGCGGCGCGCACCAATTCGCGCACCGATGGTCCAACCGTCTGCCGATCTTCGCGGCCGATGCTTATACCATGCGATTGCTTTACCAGTTCAATCGGTTTGAGCCATTCACCAACGGACTGTTCGATCTGGGGCAGTCCCTCGGCGCGCCGCGCGGCCTGGTGGTGCTTTCATTTCATGAACACAAGTGGATGGGACGCCATCCACCCACGCCACCGCCGAAGAATTGGGCGCAGATTTTTGCAGTCGATGGCCCCGCGCATTGGGCGCGGGTCTATCGGATTCGGGGACCGGCCAAGCTTCCCAGTTCCGGGAGGAACGAGTTGCTGCGGCTGGGAGACCCGGAGCAGGCGAACGTAGAGTTCGCGAGCGGCGATCTGGCGCCCGTCTCTCTGAAGCCGGATGCGGCCACCGGCGCGCTGAAATTGCTCGTCACCGGTGCAGGCCCGCATGTGCTACTTTTGAAGAAGAAAGGCAGCTACCAGATCAGATGTCCCGGCGCCTGGACCGACCCGGAACATCCGCGGATGCTGGTGGTGGTCAAGGTGAAGGCTTCGGCTCCGCTTGAGGTGCGCGCCGGACTGAGAAGCCGAACGGTCAACATGCCGCGTATGGGAGAGATTATTGATGAATATGGCGAGTCCATCGAGCTGAGCGAGCGCATGCAGGAGGTACGGTTTGAAAAAACCTTCGACGCGCAGACCTATGCGTATGGCATTCCGCTGGTGCGATTCGATGGACCTGACGATGCCAGCATCCACATCAGGGACATCAGGTTTTACGCCATGCCCGACACTAGTTTGACTCAGCCCGCGCTCCCGACTTCTAATCCGCAGGCCGGGCCGACAACAGATCAGGCCGGCCAGTGAGCAACCCATGCACTTATCACGCCGCGCCCGGGAACTGACGCCGTCCGCTACGCTGGCGGTCGCCAACAAGGCGGCGGAGATGCGCCGGGCAGGGCGGGACATCGTCGGCTTCGGCGCGGGCGAGCCGGATTTTCCGACGCCGCAGCACATCAAGGATGCGTGCAAGCGGGCGCTGGATGCGGGCCAGACGACGTACGCCAAGCCCACGCACGGGATTCCCGAGGCGCGGGCGGCGGTGTGTCACAAGTTCAAAGTCGATAACGGGCTGGACTATAAGCCGGAGCAGGTGATCGTCACCGTCGGCGGCAAGGAGGCGCTGTATCTGGCGTGCCTGGCGCTGCTGGAGCCGGGGGACGAGGTGCTGCTGCCGGTGCCGCACTGGGTGAGCTTTCCGGAGCAGATCAAGCTGTGCGGGGGTGCGATCGTCCGGCTGATGGGCGACGAGGCCAATGACATGCGGCTGACGCCCGAGCAGCTTGCGCGCGCGGTGACGCCGCGGACGCGGGTGTTCATCTTCAACAGCCCGTCCAACCCCGGCGGGTTCGCCTACACGCCGGCCGAGACGCGCGAGCTGGCGGCGGCGCTGGCAGGGCGGGACATCATCGTGTTCAGCGACGAGATGTACGATCGGCTGCGCTTCGGCGAGCGGCGGGAGCACCTGAGCTTCGCGTCCATCAGCGACGAGTGGTACGAAAAGACGATCAGCTTCAATGCCGCCAGCAAGACCCACTCCATGACCGGCTGGCGGGCGGGCTATGCCGCGGGGCCGGCCGCGATCATCAAGGCGATGTGCAACCTGCAGAGCCATACGACCAGCGGGACGCCGACGTTCGTGCAGCATGCCCTGGTGGAGGCGCTGACCGGCGACCAGTCGCACGTGGAAGTGATGCGGCGGGCCTTCGAGCAGCGCGGCGAGCACATGTGGAAGCGATTGAGCGGGCTGCGCGGCGTGACCTGCGTGCGGCCGAGCGGGGCGTTTTACTGCTTTCCGAACGTGTCGAAGCGGTACGCGGATTTCGGGGTTCGCGATTCGGGCGGGTTTTGCGACGCGGTGCTGGAGCAGGCCGACGTGGCCCTGGTGCCGGGCGACGCCTTCGGCAGCGAGTCGCATGTGCGGCTGTCGTTCGCGAACAGCATGGAGCACATCGACAAGGGGCTGGACCGGCTGGAGAAGATGCTGGGGAAGGGGTAAACGCCGCAGGCACAAAGGCACAGAGGCACAAAGGGAACGACGAAGGCGAACCGGGGCGGCACAAAGACACGGAGGCACACAGGCACAAAGGCTGCCGCCCGTGCTCGTCGCTCGTGGGTGGTTGAATTTTCAGGTTCGGAAAAAAAGCGCGGGACTTGAAAAAGCCTGAAAGCGTCTGAAACGCTTTTCCGCAACTGCGTTTTTTACGAGAAAACGTGGTTGAGGTTGCTGGAAGGTTTGAAAGCTCGGGCATTTTGCACTCCGTTTTCCTTCACAATTCCTTTCGCGCCCGGCCGGTACTTTGGCAGGCCTTGTTTGGGTTGACACCATGGATGCTTGATCAGTGTTCCGCGGGCCGAGCATCCGAAAATAGAATACGATCCTTCGGATTGCCCGATTGGATGTAGAGCTTCTTGCCAGCGGGCGCCCGTCCCCGGCACATTGGGCGCCGGACCGACACGGCTGAGCCTTACCCACAATTATTACTTTGGAGCTCAATCGCCATTTCATAGCCTGCGACGAGCAGCATGAGATCGTACCATCCGCGCCAGATGGTTTGCCAGCCGGGCGGGCCATCACTTTTTCTTGCTAGATATCCTCCGCGCTTGGCGAGTGTGAGCCAGAACAACTTCGGCGTCAGCTCCGAGGGTTTGCATTTCGCGGATCGTGCAACGACGTGAATCCAGGTTTCAAGCACGAGTTGGGCCAGGGTGGCGGCATCATCGCTCGGGACAGCGCTCTGTGCCGCATCGCGCAACTGCAGCAATCGCACCGCCACCACGGCCGTCAGGGCAGCCAATCGCTTGAGGGCATCGGCCATTTTGAGTTGCGCCGCTTCCAGGCCGCAGCCGGTTTTCTCAACAGGGTGCCATTCTTCGATGATCCAGCGCCGGCTGTAGTAGTCCACCAGCACGCGAGCCGCCGCAAAGTCGGACAACGGCTGGTCGGTGAGAAGCACCCATTCGATCTGGTCCGCGCCTTGCGGCGGATCGATCTCGCCGACGACAAATCCCATGGCGGCGGCGATTTCACCGGCATGGTTGCGGGGCGGCTTTTATCCAGAACGAGACGCTGACCGAATTGGTGAAGTTCAGGATGGGGTTATGTGCGATACGTACGTATTCGGGCGGCGGGTCGGCGCCGGCCGGGTCGAAGTGGAGGGCTGAACCGAACTGGCCGGGGGTCCAGGCGAGGGGGCCTTGGATGGTGCCGTGGAGGTTGTGGCCGGACGAGTCGGCCGCGGTGGTGCCGCCGTTTTCGTCGAAGGTCCAGTGGCCGACGACGATGGCGGCGGAGGCGTCTGGTGCGAAGGCTAAAAGGCACGCCAGCGCGAGGATCGCGACTCTTTTGACGGGCGAATTCAACATGTGACGCTCGACTTTGAGGGCCAGGGACCGGATGGAGGCGCGACAGCGTTGCATCGGCCCAAGTAGATTTAATCATACCTTTTCGGGCACAGGGGCTCAAGCGATTTGGGAGCGGCGACGCATCGAACGCTCGTGCGCCTCGCCGGGCGGAAGAGAATCATTAGTCCTGTTTCCAGGGGCTAGCTGCGCAGCGCCCCTGGCAACCTTCGTGGCGCCCTGCCGGGCGAAGAGGAACCGACTGAGGCTTGCGGGTAGAATGCTGGCGAGAGGATTCACTGCGAGGAGCGAATCATCGAGGCGAACTGGCGGAAATTCGATATGCCTGTCGGGCGCCGAGCCGGAACGCTGAGTCGCTGGTACTTTCGCGTGCCGGCGAAGCTGCTTGTGTTTCTGCTCGTTACCTTCGCGACGCTGTTTCCGAACCCGGCGCAACTATGGCGGCACGTGAACCGCCTGGTCAATCTCGACCGAATGATAGAACCCGATGCTCCTGGGCTAAGCCAATGGGATACGGAGTTAGCGGAGCTTCGTACGGCCGCGATCGAAGCACGCGAAGCGTCCCGCGGCAGCATGTGCGGGAATATTTCGCGTGCGACGGATTCTGAGGGCGGTTGGATCCAGGCAGCCGTCCAGCAATTTGTATATGGAAAAGTGCAATACGCCTGGGACTGGGAGACCTGGGCCTGCGCCGACTACATCCCGACGGTTGAGGAAATGTTCGAGCGGGGGCGGCGATCTCCCGAAGGGCAGATCCGCGAGGACTGCGACGGGCGGGCGGTGATGGCGGCGTCGATCATGAAGCGACTGGGGTACGAGCCTCGCTTGGTGACGGATTTGCGGCATGTCTGGGTGGAGACGCCCGAAGGCAAGTGGATGGGACCGGGGCGTCAGACCACGCTTGTTTCGACGCCCACCGGCGTCGAGGTGGATTTCTGGGGGACGCTGAGCAACGTGCCAGTGTCGCTGTCCTACGGCATCGCGGTTTTTCCGTTCTGGCGGGAGATGATCATTGCGGCGGCCGCTTATCTGCTGATGCTGCATCGCCGGATGAATCGGATGGCCGCGGTGATGGGGGGCGTGCTGATCGTGCAGGGGTTGTTGTTCATGCGGCTGGGGTTCATGGCGCCGCAGAGCGTCGCGAGCGAAGTCAGCGCGTGGCCTTCGTGGCTGGGGATGGTTCACGTCGCCGCGGCCCTCGGTGTTCTTCTCCGGGCATCGTATCTGGCTCGGCGCAGATTATTGCTTCGCGCGCCTGGCATTGAAGGTGGGGAAGTCTTAGGCAGAAGGTCTTTCTGAATGTATCGGGCACCGCTTCCTTACGGGCGTGGCTCTGTTCAGCGCAGAAAAAAAAGCCCGGGCACATGATGCCGCTGGCTTGGCATGCAGGACTAATTGCGGCGCGCCGGTGACGCACGCGCATTCATTTGAGTGTCAGCTTGCCGCGCCTACGGCAGCGGGGGCCGCGGCGGCCGGCTTGTTTCGGCCGCGGAGGGTGTCGATTTCCGTCTTGGCTTCGGCCCACATTTTGTAGGCTTCCTTGCGGTTGCCGCGTCGATATTCCTGGCCGGCGAGCTTTCGCTTTCGCTTGATGTCCTTGGTCTTTCGCATTCCGGTTCACTCCTGAGCAATCAAAACGTCGATTCGTGTGCAAGGCGGCGCGAGTCATGTCGCACGGACAGCGCGTTGCGAGCGGGATACTATAACCGAAGCGACCGAAGTTGCCATGTTCGGAATACTTTCGGGGCGGGCGATTCGGCGGTTGCGAGGTAAACGCTCGGCCCCGTCCCAATGTAAACTATTGATGGAAAGAAGCTTAACGGCGATAACACTTTTGAGAAGAAAAATTAAGAAAGCGTGTTGACATCGCGGATGATCCTGCTAAATTACCTTGCTCTGACGAGTTGATCCGGTCGCGGCCATGACGGTTAGCGATCGAGACAAGCGGAGGTTTTCGCTGGCTCGAGGGATTGACAAAACGGCGAGTTCATCGGCATAGCCGACACGAAGGCTTTCGAGTTTCTCGATTGCCACCGGCGGTTGCCGGTGGTTTTTTTGTCGCCGCGTTGGAGAGCTGGACGGCGGACGGATTCGAGAGCGTGCCGCGAGCCATGAACCTGCTCGACGTCGGAAACGACGACCTTTGCCTGAGACTCGCGAGGGTTCGACAGGCAATCGAGGTTGGGCTCGTAGCTCAGTTGGTTAGAGCGCGTCCCTGATAAGGACGAGGTCACAAGTTCGAATCTTGTCGGGCCCATTGGCGGCGAGGTTGTTCGCCGAGAGGCACCGGATGTCGGAATGGGGCGTCCTGGCGCTGATAGCTGCCCTGATCCTTCTGGTTCTGATGAAGAGCCGGGGAGGCGGGTGAGGTCCCAGGGGCTGCGGCTGAGCGTGACTCGGCCCGAAGGTTGACAGGCGGACCGGCGAGACGTCGGGGCCGTAGCTCAATTGGGAGAGCACTAGCTTTGCAAGCTAGGGGTTGCCGGTTCGATCCCGGTCGGCTCCAGTGGGAAGTGGTAGGTTGTTAGTCCTTGGTGATTGGTTTTTGGTGGAAAGTCACCAAGAACCAAATACCAAGAACTAAGAACTCGAAAGCTTGGTTCTTTGCTCTTTGACAACTGAATAGAGTGGGATGTGATCGAACGATCACAAGATCCATATTTCTAAATAACGTCTCAGTTTGCCGAGATCGGGTGGCGCGCAAGCGTCAACCGGCGAAGTGAATTGAGCGCCGACGAACGGCGTTGGTTTAATGTTGAGGGATTGGGGTCGCGGTTTGCGAAAGCAGACTGCGGCAGTGATTCATCAATGTGATCAAGCTCGTAAGGGTACATGGTGGATGCCTAGGCGTCCAGAGGCGATGAAAGACGTGGCAGCCTGCGAAAAGCTCCGGGGAGCTGGCAAACAAGCGATAATCCGGAGATGTCTGAATGGGGAAACCTGCCGTCGCTGAATAAGCGGCGACACTCGCACATGAATGCATAGTGTGCGGGAGCCAACTCAGGGAACTGAAACATCTCAGTACCTGAAGGAAAGGAAATCAACCGAGACTCCGTCAGTAGCGGCGAGCGAAGGCGGACCTAGCCCAAACCGGTCTTCGGACCGGGGTTGCGGGCCCTCGAGGAGTTACAAAAGCGCGATCAGCAGAACGGTCTGGAAAGGCCGACGATACAGGGTGACAGTCCCGTACGCGACGATCGATGCTCTCCGTTGAGAGGTGTCCCAGAGTAGCACGGATGTCGTGAAACTCCGTGTGAACCAGGGGGGCCCACCCTCCAAGGCTAAGTACTACTGGACGACCGATAGTGAACAAGTATGGCGACTGAAAGGTGAAAAGAACCGCAATAAGCGGAGTTCAAAGAACCTGAAACCATGTATTTACAAGCAGTCGAAGACCTATGGCCCTTTGGGCCCTGGTCGACGGCGTACCTTTTGCATAATGGACCGGCGAGTTAGTCCTCTGTGGCAAGGCTAAGCTGCTTTAGCAGCGGAGCCGTAGCGAAAGCGAGTCTGAATAGGGCGATTTAGTCGCAGGGGCTAGACCCGAAACTGAGTGATCTACCCATGGGCAGAATGAAGCATCCGTAACAGGATGCGGAGGTTCGAAGCCGTGAACGTTGAAAAGTTCTGGCATGACCTGTGGGGAGGAGTAAAAGTCTAATCAAACTCAGAGATATCTGGTTCTCCCCGAAAATGCTCTAGGGCATGCCTCAGGTCATTACGTCATGGGGGTAGAGCTACTGAATGGATCGTGGGGCCTACCCGGCTACCACCTCCAATCAAACTCCGAATACCGTGACGCGTATCCTGGGAGAAAGTCCACCGGTGATAACGTCTGTGGACAAGAGGGAAACAACCCGGACCACCAGCTAAGGCCCCCAATGATGCCTAAGTGCATAAGGAAGTTGGGTTTCGAAGACAGCGGGGATGTTGGCTTAGAAGCAGCCACCATTTAAAAAGTGCGTAATAGCTTACCCGCCGAGAGATCCGGCACCGATAATGAACGGGACTAAGGCATCAGCCGAAGCTGTGGCTGTATCTAGACGCGAGTCTATTTACGGGGTAGGGGAGCGCTGTTAGTGCAGATACAAGGCGTACCGCAAGGAGCGCTGTTGGGCCTAACAGGTGAGTATGCCGGTTTGAGTAACGAGAAAGAGGGTGAAAATCCCTCTCGCCGTAAGCCTAAGGTTTCCTGGGGAAGGGAGATCCACCCAGGGTTAGTCGGTCCCTAAGGCGAGGCCGAAAGGCGTAGCTGATGGACAGCAGGTTAATATTCCTGCACTCCGCAAGGAGATCTCACATTCGTGCGTTTCTTCAAGATACAGCCCATTATTAGATTAGGGTTCCCGCAAGGGCGAGGCCGATTTGTTGCCGAAGTGTTTGGAGAAGGAACCGAGAAAAGCGTATGTGTGCAATCTGCGGAACCGTACTAAAACTGACACAGGTAGGCGAGGAGAGTATCCTCAGGCGCTCGAGAGAACGGTCCTTAAGGAACTAGGCAAATTAACCCCGTAACTCCGGGAAAAGGGGTCCCTTCTGCGCCAGCAATGGCGCAGGGGGCGCAGAGAATCGGGAGCGGCGACTGTTTATCAAAAACACAGGACTCTGCTAACTCGCAAGAGGATGTATAGAGTCTGACGCCTGCTCGGTGCGGGAATGTTAAGGAAGGCGGTCAGGGGGTTCGCCCCCGAAGCTGGCAACCGAAGCACCCGTAAACGGCGGCCCTAACTATGAGGGTCCTAAGGTTAACCACGTGTTACGCTCAATACGCTAGCCTTAGTAAAACCGAACCATATGCGGGAAACTCCTCAACAGCCGTCTGGTACTCGACGTGTTTCGACGCGTCAGTAAAAATCCAGCGGACATGGGGACAATCCGCAGGGAAGACTCCGGCATCTGCCGGAGAACCCTCAGAGACTTGACGTTCGGACCAGAGTCCCATTCATGAATCTTGAAGCCCAATGGATTGTCGGGTTTGTTGACGGCGAGGGTTGTTTTCACGTCGGCATTTCAAAACACGGCGAAATGACATTGGGCGTCCAGGTGCTTCCAGAATTCGTCGTTGTTCAACATCGTCGAGACGTGAAGATCCTGCACGCACTAAAGGCCTTCTTTGGCTGTGGTGTGGTGAGGATCAATCACGCAGATCGAATGTGTTGGCGCGTGCGAAAGCTGGAGGACATTCGGAAGTCGATCATACCTTTCTTTGAGTCGCACGCATTGAAGACAGGCAAACGCCAGGATTTCCTGGCCTTCAGGAAAGTTGTTGAGATGATGTCGGCGAGACGTCATCTTTCGACCGACGGCTTGTTGGAGATACGGCGAATCGCGGAACGTATGAATCGGAATCGAATTGATGAATGTGACGACGGTATGGTAAAGTCCAGCCCCTCGTGAAAACGAGTGGGACCAACTGAGCGAAATTCCTTGTCGGGTAAGTTCCGACGCGCATGAATGGCGAAACGACTGCTCCACTGTCTCGAGGACCGACTCGGTGAAATAGGACTTGTGGTGAAGATACCACATACCCGCGGCAAGACGGAAAGACCCCGTGAACCTTTACTGTATCCTGATATTGGAGCCGGTTAACACATGCGTAGGATAGGTGGGAGGCTTTGATCCGCCGGTTTCGGCCGGCGGGGAGCCATCGTTGAAATACCACCCTTGTATTATTCGTCTCCTCACTCTGGTTCCGTGAATCCGGACAGAGGACAGTGTTAGGTGGGCAGTTTGACTGGGGCGGTCTCCTCCTAAAAAGTACCGGAGGAGCACAAAGGTCGGCTCAGCACGGTTGGCAATCGTGCGCAGAGTGCAAGGGTATAAGCCGGCTTAACTGTGAGTTATACAAAACGAACAGATGCGAAAGCAGGTCCTAGTGATCCGGTAGTCCCGTGTGGAAGGGCTATCGCTCATCGGATAAAAGGTACTCCGGGGATAACAGGCTGATGACCACCGAGCGTCCATAGCGGCGTGGTCGTTTGGCACCTCGATGTCGGCCCATCGCATCCTGGGGCTGAAGGCGGTCCCAAGGGTTTGGCTGTTCGCCAATTAAAGCGGTACGCGAGCTGGGTTCAGACCGGCGTGAGCCAGGTCGGTCCCTATCTGCCGTGGGCGTACGAAACGTGACAGGAGACAACCTTAGTACGAGAGGATTGGGTTGTAGGCACCTCTAGTGCACCTGTTGTCCCGCTAGGGGCAGCGCAGGGTAGCCACGTGCCGAAAGGATAAGCGCTGAATGCATCTAAGCGTGAAGCCCCCCTGAAGATGACGTTTCGAGACCCCGTAAGGGGCGAGAGACCCCTCGTAGACCACGAGGTTAATAGGCCAGAGGTGTAAGGCCCGAGAAGGCTTAAGCTGACTGGTACTAATGGTCGAATGCTTGATCGCATTGATGAATTGCTGATCAATCTCCAACTGCACGCATTCATTTGCCGAATGCGTCGCACTCAACGTCCTATGTCGTTTGTCGGCGGACCTTATGATCCGACGGCACATCCCGCTCTATTCTTAATATACGTGTGCGCACGCGAGCGCCTCGTGGATGTCATCCTGGAAGATGATTCCCGGAACCTGAAGTGTCGTCGCTCGCTGCGCAGACAGGCTTGCCCCGCCGGGCTGAAGAGTCCGGCCGGGCTGTGCTGGTGCCCATACCAGGGGGGTAACACCTGATCCCATTCCGAACTCAGTAGTGAAGACCCCTGGGCCGATGGTAGTCCTAATGGGCGAGAGTAGGTTCGTGCCAGCTTTTTCGAGGCCCGGCAGTCGAAAGACTCGCCGGGCCTCGCCTTTTTTTACACTTCCGCATTGTCCATTTGTTATAATCACCCCCAGGATTTCCACCTGGCGCCCCGCGACCACTAACTGAAATCCGATGCCAGTGACTGGCGGTTCGGCCGATCCGCAGTTGCGATGGAGGCCACAGTCAAATAAGGGGGAAGATTCATGTCCTTGTCTCGCGAAACACTTATCTTTGCGCTCGCGGTGCTTGTCGGGAGCGTGACGGTTGAATCCGCGGAATGCCGGCCCGAGGGGGTCGCCGGAAGTTCGCCGCAATCGACGAGTGCGTGGCCCGATGGCCTCACTTCGGCCGCCCGAGCCGCGGTGCAGGCCGATCAGCGGGCGATCTT
>DATMEE010000417.1:0-9534 GCA_035557035.1 Phycisphaerae bacterium | reverse complement strand
CTCCACGACGCGCGAAGCGACCACCGTTGCGCCGCGCTCTGGATCGTCGACCTGCTCAAGCTCAGTGCCCTGACTCCGCGGCTGCTGGCCATGGCCGGCTCGGACCCGGACGTGCGCATCGCACGAATCGCCGCGCATGTATCCCGCCGCCTGACGCCGACAGCCGCACCGGCGACGGGCGCCGGCGGCACTAAGCCGGCCGCGACAGAAGTCGCCGAAGGATCGAACAGCCAATTCGCCGCCGTCGCGCAAGCCGGAGAATCCCCGTGCTGAACTTCACCGCAATCATGGCCGACTCCGCCCTCGAATCGCGCTTCCGCGCCCTGCGCGGCGGCTTCACCGACAAGCCCACCGACCCGGCCGACATCAAATCGCTGGTCTTCATGATTGTCGTTCCCATCGGCCTCGTACTGATACTGGCCCTGCTGCTGCATGTCCGAGCACGAAAAAAGCTGGGCGGCGCCTCGACCGCGCACCCCATGCGCCTGTTCAACGCCCTGCTGAAAAAAATGGGAATGCCCTTCGCCGATCGATTCGTGCTCCGCGCCCTGGCCCGCTCCTCAAAGCTCCCCCACCCGGCGATTCTTCTCTTCGAGCGAGAGCTGTTCGATCGCCACACCCAGCGCTGGCTGGGCGCCCTGACCCCCCGCGCGCTGAATACCTACGTCAGCATGCGCCTCACCCTCATCTCCGAAACCGCCTTCAGCCCCGCACCGTCCGAAGCCCCCTCCTAATTTCGCCTTTCGACTTTCGATTTTCGACTTTCGACTTTTCTGCGATTCGCCGTCCGGCACAGCGGCACGAACGCTACGGTTTCGGCGTTTCGACTTTTTCGGCGTTTCGGCGTTTCTCATCCCGCGTATTCCGCATACGTCTTCGGCGTCTCCCACACCCGCACGCGCAGCAGCGCCGCCGGCGCGAACTTGCCGCTCAGATATTCCCACACCGTACGGGCGATATTCTCCACCGACGGATTCACCGCCGCGAACTCCGGCACGTCGGCATTCAGGTGCTTGTGATCCAGCCGGTCGATCGCGCCCTCCTTCACGATCGCCTCGAACGCCGGCAGCGGCAGCACCGTCCCGCGCTCGTCGCCAATCTCGCGCCCGATCGTCACCTCCACGCGGTAGTTATGCCCGTGCCCGTTGGGATTGTTGCACTTCCCGAAGCACTGCCGGTTCTCCTCATCCGACAGCGCCGGCACGTGCAACCGGTGCGACGCCGAAAACTCGAAGCACTGCGTCAATTCAACCATCGTCTCGCTCCCCGCTTGAATTGCATACGTCACGTACGGCGTCGTCCACAACTCCAGCCGCTCCAACCCACACGTAGGGTGGGTCAGCCGTATCGACCCACCATCTCGCGGAACATCGCTCTGCCCAAGTGGTGGGTCAAAAGGCCGACCCACCCTACGGTTGGCCATTTCGTCGTTCGTAATCCCCTTCGTGCCTTCGTGGCTTCGTGGCTTCGTGGCACCCGCCCTTTCGGCGTTTCGGCGTGCAGCCTGCCCGCCGCGGCGGGGCGTTTCGGCGTTTTCGCCAAGCCGCCCCAACCCAGCCGATATCGGATGCCACAGCTCCGACAGCAGCGCCTCCCCCGTCAACCCCACGCCCGCGACGGATAGCCGCCGAGCCGTCCGCGGAATCGCCTCGTTCCGCAGCAGCCGGTCCAGCTCCTGAATGTTGATCAGATATCCCGTCGTCTCGTCCGGCCGGCCCGACACCACGATCCGCAGAATCAGATACGGCGCAATTCCCACGGCCGAAGGCCACCCGCCAAACGAATTCGAAATCGGATGCGCCCGATCAAACCCATCCTCCCCATGCGCCGCCGGCGCCCAGTCCCGATCAATCGAAAACCGCACCTCGCGCATCAGCCGGACTGTTGCGCCTATACCTTTATTCGTTGATGCCACGCCTCCATTTTAGCAGGAGCGTCTCATACCGCCTGCTCGAACAAAATTTCCCCCGCCTGCACCACCAGCCCGTCGCGCGTCGTGCGGCCGCCCTGGCGGAAGTACGTGAGGATTTTGCAATCCTCCAGCGTGCGCACGCTCGTTTCCTCCACCGCGCCCTCGTTGCCGCCGACGATGAATTCGTCGATGGCCGCCTCGATGTCGTTCAAATCCTCGTGCGTCTCGGCGCGGATTTCCCCGCGCCACACCAGCGTGCGAATGCCGGTCGTCAGCGCCTTGGTGAACTTCGAATTCTTGTTGTGATACTCCACTTCCAGGCTGTCGGCCTGCGTCGGCCCCACCTCCAGCTCCATCCGGCTCAGCGTGCCCACGAGGTTCTCGTCCTTGAACTTCAGCAGCGGCGGCTCCTCCTCCGCCACCACCGGCCACACGCGATACAGCAGCTCGTACACCGCCGACCGCGCGTCGGCCTCGACAAAGCGCACGTGAACGCAGACGAGCTGCAGGCCGTCGTCGATCTCGTAGTCGTCGAGCACCGCGCGGACGGCGTCGATCAGCGCGAAGGCCCCGGTCTCGCCCGTCTCGCCGTGCCGGGCGTCGCCGTCGACGCGCAGGCTGCGCGCCGCGATCAGCACCACGAACTTCGCCCCGCGCACGGCATCGCGGACCTCCGGCGCGGCCGGCTCCTCGACGAATGCCACATAGGCGGCAGGCATCCGCTCGCGAAAGATCGCATCGCGGTTCGCCGGCCGCCACCCGCCGGACGCCCCGACAATGCGGGCGAACGCCGCCGACCCGCTTACGGTGGCCGTCTCCAGCCGATCCACGATCTCGTTCTCAAAATCACCGAGGCGCGACATTTCCCGGTCCCCGTCCTGGTTTTGACTTTTTGGCGTTTCGACGTTTCGACGTTTACAGGTTTAGACGTCGGAGAGCGTTTCCCGCGTCATCTCCCGCGCCGGCCCCGTGTTCTCGCCCATGATTCCCAGCGCCACCGGCTCGGCCGTCGCGACCGCCGCCGGCAACTGCACCACCGCCGACGCCACGCGGCCCAGCCACGTCACCGCCTCCTGATAGCGCCGCACGAAGTCCGGCGGCACCGGCGGCCGGCGGCTGTGCAGTCGATAGACCGCAACGTCGAGCACGAAGGACTTGAGCACCGCGGCGATCTCGGCCTCGCCGGTCAGCACCACGGGCGTCTGGTACCGCGTGGCCAGATAACTATTGGCCTCGCCCTCAGCCCCGAGCCGGGCCTCGTCAACCTTCGTCGCATCGGCCGATCCGCCGCCGCTGTCGTCGGTGAGGGCGATGTAGGCGGGGGTGCCGAGGCGCTTTTCAATATCAGTATTGGTGATGTACGCCATGATCGCGCTCCGAAAAATAGCGAATTATGAATAGCGAATAGCGAAAGGTATTTCGCTTTTCCCTATTTCGCCATTCGCTATTCGGTATTCGATATTCTCAAACAAAGTCCGTCCGCACCGCGAACTGCCAGTATCCATATGCCATCCGGTACCGCGCCCGCACGCCGTACAGGAATTTCTCGCGGCGGAAGCCCTCGTCCGAGTCCTCCGTCAGCGCGTTGAACTCCACCGGCTCGCGATCCTGGAAGATGAACGGCCGCACGACGCCATCGGTCTTGGCGACGTACCACTTCGACGCATCGGTGAGCCACGGTAGCGACACCACCTTGGCGATGCCCTCGATCACGTTGGTCGTGTTGCCGATGACCGTCGCGTTGATCGCCTCGGTCGCGGTGAACAGCATCGTCGGCGGCACGATGCACACCAGCCCGCCGGCGGTGATCATCATCGGCTGGCCCTGGTCGTCCAGGTAAGTCAGCATCTTGCTGATGGCCTGCTTCAGCGCCGCCTTGAACTCCTCGACCGTGGGCGCGTCCGTGCTCGTCGCGTCAAAGGTCAGTAGGTTGCTCTGATTGCCCGAGCTGCCCGAGGCGTGCGTCGCGTTGAAAAAGCTTACGCCGTCGTAGCTGTTGTTGCCGGCCGTCTCGCCGCCGATGAGGAGCTGCGAAATCAGATAGTCCTTGTGCGTCGCGGCGCGCTGCGCCAATTCCGAGACGCGCAGGCGAATCTGCCCGGTCTGATCATCGCTGATCTCGTCGCGATCGACCTCCAGCGTCGATTCATACTTCAGGTTCTCGATCGAATAACTCTCGGTGCGCAGGCCCTGCGCCAAACGACCCGTGCCCCACTCCCGCACCTGGGGAACCGTGCCGAGCCAGCGATAGGTCTCACGGTCGGTGGTCGACGCCACCCGCGTCGACAAATCCTGAAAGTGCGTCTTGGTGTTCTCGAAGCGATTGAAAAACTCGCCCCGCAGTCCCTTCGTCAAAAGCCCCGTATTGATAATCGCCATATCTGCTCACTCCCAAGCCGGAGTACATCGTTGCCATCCGGCGTTTCGTTTTCACTCATGACCAACAACCAACAAGGAAACTCACCGCCTTACTCTCACGGCAGCTCCACATACCGCAGTGCCAGCATCCCGCCCAGCCCCGCCGTGCTCGTGGCCTGTCCGACCTTCGCGTAGATCGGCGCTGCCGCGGCAAAGCTCCGGCTCGCCAGCGGCAACAGCGCCGGCGTGTTGACCGAAAGCGTGGTCAGGTTAAACGCATCGACCATCTCGTCCGGATCGGCGACGACGATGCCGACGTCAAGCAATCCCTGATCGGGCACGACACGGAACGACACCTGCGCGCTGACCACGCGAATCGCCCGCTGCGGCACCATCACGGTGTGGGTCGTTGCGGCCGAAGTCGAGCTGGTCAGCGGCGCATAGACCGCCTGCTCCTGCTGCGGCGCCGTCACCGGCATGATTCGCACCACGCCGAGGTTCGAGCCGACCACCGCCATGACGATTCCCACGAACGACATGCCCTGGTTCGGCGAGACCGTCGTGGTCTCGTTGTCGCTCGCATAGACCGGCGCTCCGGCCAGGGCCTGCGTGGCGCCCGACGTGGTCAGAATGAAATCGCCCTGCGTGTAGAGCCGCACCGACTGCGCGCCCGCCGCGCCGCCGGAGTTGTCGATCTCCTCATAGGCGATGCCCGCGAACAGATCGCCGGATTGCAGGTTGCGCACGTGGCCGGTGGACCGTTCAAATCCGACGAAGGCGCCCTTGTAAACGTGGGCCGCGGCCGCGACGCTGAACGAGCGCAGCTCCTGGTCGACGTAACGATTCAATTCCCGATTTGCCGTCAAAGCCATGACATCCTCCCGTTCGTTTCAATTTCAATTCCAAATGTCAAATCTCAAGTCCGATCCCATCTCGGCGTTTCGACTTTTCGGCGTTTTGCGTTTACTCCCGCCGCGCCGCCGCCGCATACGCATCCTCGCTGCAAATCCTTTCCAGAAACTGACGATTCGTCCGCCATTCCATCCGCGCCGCCGATTCGACAACCCCGCGCGCCGCCCTCGCCGCTCCGCCGCACGCAAGCGGCTGCATCATCCGCCCCATCGCCACCACCCGCGGCGCATCGGCTGCCCAGCGGTCGAATTCGGACGGATCGCGCAGTGCCAGTCCATAGGCCCAATCGCGCTGAGAAGCCGTCAACTTTCCAGCCGACATCGCCTCAGCCACTCGTGCTTCAGCGCGACGCTGAAACTCCGCGTTCTCCAACGCACGCAGCCGCCCCACCGCCGTTCGCAAGACAGCCGCATCGTCCGCGCCTTCGTCGAGGGACAGCGCGATCCGCAGCGCCAACAGATGCGTCGTCGCCGAAAGTTCGCCGGCCGAGAGCCGATCCCGATTCACCACCGGCCGCATCCCCACGATCGCCGGCTTGTTGGTCAGCGCTGCCGAGTGCAGCCCCACCAATCGGCCGTCCGTCTTGCGCACCAGCGCCACCGGCGAGAGGTATCGATATTCGCGATTCGCCAACCGCTCGGACCCATCGTCCGTCCACGTCACGTTGGCCCATAAGCCCGCCTGCGCCGGCATGTCCTGGGATCCCGCCTGTTCCGGTGAAACCGGTACCAACCCCGTGATCCAACCGGCCGCCGGCGCCTGCCCGTTCGGCGAGCTGAATTCGCCACCCAGCGTCTGATGCTCGTAGTCCACCGGCAGATCGGTCCCATGCGCCGCGAACGCCGCTAGTGTCTCCGCAGCGGCATCGTCATCAAACATGAATGCGCCCGCGGAGCTTTGCACTTCTCCCCATGGCACGATCATCACCCGATGCGGGACCGGCGCCTTTTCCTTCGCGGCGCGTGCGTCCGCAATCCGCGCGACAGCCGCGTCGCTCAGCGGCCGCGCCTCCAGCGCCACCCGCAGGTCCTCTCGAAGTTCCATTCCCATGTTCACCTCGCAGTCCGTCATCGCCATTCCTCCGAATCGCCGCTGTTCCTCGACACAACACTTGCAGTCTGGCTCACCGTTCCGAATGAATAGCGAATGCTGAATAGCGAAAGTTGCCCCTTTTTTGCGATTCGCGATTCGCGATTCGATATTCGCTATTCGCTGTTTCCCGCCAGCACCGCTTCGCCCTCCCGCGCCTCCGGAATCCCCAGCGAAGCATGCGCCCATCGGGCCGGCACCCGTACCCCCAGCTCGTTCGCCGCCAGCCCCAGCACCCGGGCCAGGGTTTCCGGCGACATGGTCTGGTCTGGAATCCGGCGGAAATGGGGCACCGGCGCTTCCGCTCCGAACTCAAACCGCGTCATGACCGACAACAGGTCGCGCCGAATCGTCTGCGCTTCTTTGCGAAGGTCGTCATCGCGCAAGTCGCGCCGCACGCGATCATGCACCACGGCCGCCCCGGCGCTGGCCAGGCTGCGAATCGTGTCGGTCGTCAGGGTCTGGCCGAGCCAGGCCTTGCTGATTTCGCGGTCAAAGTAGAGACACAGGTTCTCGTACAGGTTCGTCTCGCCCGGCAGGCGGGTCTGCTTGATGTCGATCTCCACGGCCTTCGAGAAAATTCCGGTCGCGTCGGCCCCAAGCTGCTTGAGCATCTCCAGCAACTCGCGCTTCTCCGCGGGCGTCGCGTTGGGCTGATACCGCGCGATCCGCACCGGCATGCCGAACACTTCGGCGAAGATCAGCCAGTCCTTGATCGCGAAGCGCTTCCCGAGGTAGGCCATCGCCGTGACGCGAAGCAGCCCGCCGCGCATGGGCAGACCGCTGGCGGCCTGTGGGGTATGCACGACGAACTTGGCCGGCGGCAGGGCGATGCCTTCGAATTGCGCCTCCTCCGTCAGAATCCGCAGGTCGCCGCGCTCGTCGAACGTCAGCCTTCCAAAATCGATCGGCGCAATCTCCGCCAACCGAACCCCGCGCGCCGTCGCGTCCCATACCAGCTCCGCCACCGCGATATTTCGCCCATAAGCCAGCGACAGATGCGCGAGGGCCTCTTCAAATCCCTCCATATCCAGCAGCGTTTCCTGACAAAACGCCGCCGCATCGTCCGCCAGCTTCCGGTCGGCGTTCCGCAACCGCCCCGATCCCCATCCCGGCATCTCCGCCGCCGACACGACTTCCCACGGCAGTCCCGTCACCGCCAGCCGCCGCGTGTTCGCCACGCTGTACAGGTGCGCGTCCCTTTCCTCCATCTGCTCATAGAGTGCCATCTGCGCGGCAACGTCACCGCCATCGGCCGCCCGAAAGATCGAGACGAGTCGCTGCGGCGTCAGTCCGTCGGCGGGGTAGTCGCGAAACAACTCCTCCGGGCCGCGCCCCACCAGCACCCCCGCCCGCGGCGGCTCGACACTTTTTCCGCGTAATGCATTCACGATCCACTTGAAGGGTTTCATATCAGTCTCCGCTTGCACGATTCCAAATCTGAAATTTCAAATCTGAAATCTGAAATCTCAAATCTCAAATCTCAAATCTCTTATTTCTTATTTCTGCCCTCTACCAAATTCCCGGCCTTCCAAACCGCAGCCCTCCACTCGTCACGACCCCGCCACCTGCACCACCGCCGTAACCCTCCGCCGCGTACAAACCCAGCGCCGCTGCCCAGAAGCGGTCGCCGTGCCCGCCGCTGGATCGATCCGCCTCAAACCGCACCTGCCCGCCGCTGCGCACCAATCTCGCAATCGAGTGCCAGTCCGCCGCCACGGTCTCGTCCGCCGGAATTCGTATCAGTCCGCGCTCCGCCCGCGCCCGCAGCCCGCCGGCCAGTTGACTCTTCAACGCCGCCGTGAACATGACACCCTCCACGCGATGCTCGCCGAAGCGCTCGATCAGTCGCTCCGCGAGGTGCAATCCCAGCCCCGTCGCATCGATGCAGCACCGCCGCACGGCCCGCTTCTCCAGCAGCCCGCTGAGAATCGCCTCCTGCTCCGCGAACCGCGCGCCCGACAAAACTCGCAAGCCCGCGGTCTCGAATGCCTCGCCCTCCCGACGCCACAGCCAAATCGCCGTCACGTCCCGCACCCGGCCGATGTCCGCCCCGACGAAAACGTCCGCCTCCGGTCGCTCCAGCACGGCCCAATCGATCTCCGTCGAAAGCCGCTCGCATTCACACGAACGAATCAATTCGTATGGCATGAAGCTGGTCGCCTCGTCCACGAACTCGCAGCAGAACTCCGGCCGCCAGGTCAGCTCGTCGCCGATCGCCCGCCGCATTGCCTCCGCGTCCACGTCCAGCCCCTGTGCCACCGCCTCGGCCAGCGTCACCGTCGATGCCGCAAAATCGGGGTTGGATCGCAGGCGATAAAACATGTTCTGCTGCCCGAACGGCGTCGACGCCACGTCCAGCTCGCCCTCGCCGCGCAGCACCGTGGGAAGCAATGCCGACCAGATGGCATCGTCATCCCGGTGCATGGCGAATTCGTCGAGAAACACGTCGCCGGTAAACCCGCGAGCTGTCATCGGATTGGCCGGCAGCGCGATCACCCGCACGCCGCCCGGCAACTGCGCCTCCAGCCCACGCACCGCCACTCCGTCGAAAAAATCGAACCCCGCCACGATGCAGGCGATGTGCAGCGCCTCGCAGTGCATGCGCACCTTGTGCATGACTTCGCGGCTCTGCCGCTCGCCGGCCGACAGGATGATCTGGTTTCGCTCGCGCATCAGCCCGCGCAGCAGGCGCCGCAGGCTGAACGAGAAGCTCTTGCCCGTCTGCCGTGCCCAGCAGTTCCAGGTGAACCGCGCGGGGCTTTCAACCACCGCCCGTTGATATTCGAGCAGCGGCACGATTCCCCTGTAGGGTGGACATTGCCCACCTGCCGCCAAATCGCATCCGGCGCTGTCTTGTCCAGCACCGTCTTGCGCTAAAGAATCACCCGTAATCATCATGCGCTCGATGCACACCCCATCATTCAAAGTGCATCCAACAGCCTTGCTCGCCGTTCCGGCTCATTCCTCGCGGAGTTCTGACCCATCATCCTTGCGAACACCGAGCGGCCGCGCTTATAACATTGAAGATGATCGACCGCCGTCAGGCACGCATTCTCGCCATGCAGGCGCTCTGTCTCTTCGACGCGATGGGCGACGAATTCGCGCAGCAGCTTGGCGATTTCCTCGCCGACGAGGCTCCACCGGCCGCTATCGTCGAGCACGCGCGCCGGCTCGTGCTCGATGTCCGCCAGGACCTCGGCGTGATCGACGAGACGATTCAGTCGTCGCTCCAAAACTGGGACATGAAGCGCCTCGCGGCC